>JBASWK010000100.1:0-46348 GCA_049276435.1 Gallionella sp.
AAGGCGTAAAAGTTTGTGGCAACGAAAAAATAGAGCTTGAACGGCGACTGCAACGCTCCAATGCTTTAAGTTGGTGGGATATAACGATCCATCCTAAAGTGGTACTTTTGTAATTTCTGGATCCCTAAGGCGAAGTATTCGCATAGCGGAAATGTATCATGCACCCCAAAGGGTGCAATCGCGTTTTAGCACTTTATTTGTTTTCGACTCAAAACCAACTGGTCTTTTTTTTAAAGTTCCCGCCATGGTTTATCCTAGAGAAAAAAGTAGACGTTGACACTCTGTTTTGCAGGGCATTATACTCTGCAAAACAGAGTATCTTTTCCGAGGAAATATCATGTCACAACTTGCCAGTCAACAGCTCAATTCTATCCAATCGATGCTCACCGCTGGTCAGCGCAATTTACGCATTGAGCGGCACAGTCTGGTGCTGTGGGGTGTCAGCAGTGGCGGGGTGATGCTGGCAAGCAACCACATTCTCACCGCAGAACAATTTCCGCTGTTGGAACAACGCGCCACGGCCTGGCTTATCCTGCTGGTGCTCACCCTCTCCAGCGTCAGTCTGCTTGATTGGCACCTTACCCGTCGCGCCAAGCAGGCGCGCGACGAGGCGTGGTCGTTCATCCACCGTCAGGTGCTCAAGGTATGGTGGCTGCTGATGTCCGTCGGCGTGTTACTGACTTTCGCCACCTTTTTTTATGGCGGCGGCTACATGATCTTTGCCGCTTGGGTGGTACTGGCTGGCATGGGGTTGTACGTCCACGGCCTGTTCTCTGAACAGTTGCTGGAATGGACGGGCGCGTTGATCATTGCTGTCGGTGTCGCCTCGCTGGCCTTTCGTCTGGATTACGCCGCTTCGCAGTGGGTTGCCGCTTCCACCTTGGGGTTGGGACTGCCGCTACTGGCCTTGATGCTGGATCGTGGCCGGGAACGCGCCGCAGGGGTGCGGTTGCTGCAATCGGTGGCTTGGCTGTTGTGCGTGCTGATCCCGCCGCTGCTGGCGCAACGGCTGATCGTCGCCAGCGTGCCGCCCGATGTGCCGCTGGCATCGCTGAAAGAATTCCGCCAACAACCCGCCGCGCAACAGATCGTCCTCCTGCCCGCAGGCAGCAGCATCCCAGTCAAGGTCGAAGTCTCTGGCAACGTGTTCCGCGCCAACAGCGAAGCGGTGCTGCCGCTGGAGTTGAACGTGCCGCTCGAAATCATGATGAGCAACGGTCAACCGACTGGCGACTGGCGCTTTCCCGGCGAAAGCTGGGCACTGGCGCGCGAAGCCAACTGGATTCGCATCCCCTGGATCAAGGCCGAACTGACTCCGCAAAACGGCCCAGAGATACGCACCAGTCTGGTCGTGGAAACCCGGCATCAACCCATTCATTAACGAGTTATTACTTACAACAGGAGTTGCCAATGCGACATCTCATTACGTTAGCGTGCCTCGTTGCCGCTTTTGCAGCCTACACCGTCGGCTGGAGGCAAGGCATCGTAGGCTTTGCTGTCATTGGCATTATTCTGGAAAGCCTGTTCTGGTTTCGGCTATTGAGAAAGAAGAAACCGCAATCGCCAGCGGCTCACCCGTAAAAAATACGCCAGCACAACTGCGAGGTTGTGCTTGAAAATTTAATCGCTATCGAAAGAATCAGCATGAAAAGCTTTATCAAAAACAATCTCGGTTTCATTATTTTCTTACTCTGCCTCGGATTTTTCCGCACGGCAATCGCCGACTGGAATCCGATCCCTTCTGGCTCGATGCGTCCCAATCTGCTGGAGGGCGACGTTGTACTGGTAAACCGCATCGCATATGACTTCAAGCTTCCGCTAACGGATATTGTCGTCGCACGCATGGCCGACCCCAAGCGCGGTGACATCGTTACTTTCTTTTCTCCCAAGGACGGTACGCGGCTGATCAAACGCATCGTCGCACTGCCTGGCGATCAAGTAGAAATGCGGGACGAGGTTCTGTATATCAACGGCCAAGCTGCCGAATATAGTGAACATAAAATCCTGCGGGAGACACTTGAAAACGGCGAGAACATCGAGGCCTTGCGCGTAACGGAAGCCATCGGTCAAAACACACGCCGAGTCCAGTGGCTGAACGATGTGCCTGCAAGAAATAATTTCGGCCCGACAGCCGTCCCCGACGGAAATTTTTTGATGCTCGGCGACAACCGCGACAATAGCGCGGATTCCCGCTATTTCGGCTTCGTCCCCCGTCATCTCCTGATCGGTCAGGCGCAACGCATCTTGGTATCAGCGGATATCAAAGGAAACTGGCTCCCCCGCACGGAGAGGTTCGGTCAAGGCTTGGCGTTCGACTAATGTCTATCACCATATTCTTACAACTGCTCCGTATCCGACACCTGAAGACAACCATTCTTCTACTGTCCCTAAGTTTGCTCGGCGGATGCAGTGTTCTGCAAGGAGGCAAACTCCTTGCGCCGGAAAGCTTTGGTTTGATTCCGCTCACGCAGAACATCTACGTTGAGGCTGGCACAGACGAGGCAACACGAGCCCAACTCCGCGACGCGATGGTGAAGGCGGAAAGCGCCATAAAAACCGCGTATGGAAGCGTGAAATCGCGCCCTGTCGTTCATGCCTGTGTCAGCGAAAGCTGTTACGAAAAATTTGGCGGGAGAGGTTCTGTGGCGAAAGTCTATGGCGACCGTATCCTGCTTTCGCCGCGCGGGCTGAACTGGCATTTTCTCGCCCACGAATGGTCGCACGCTGAAATGCGCTCCCGTATTACCTTCAGCGCATGGTGGGATATGCCGCAATGGTTTGATGAGGGCGTGGCCGTTGCGATAAGCGAAACGCCGGAGCATTCCGAAAGTCACTGGAAATTCCTTGTGGCATCCGGCACGCCGCGACCGACACGCGAAGAATTGCACACGTTCAAATCATTGAGACAGTGGCTTGACGCTGTTCATCGTTACGGCGAGGACAAAAATATTGAACGTAAAGCACGAGGCGATCCTGAAATTCGCCCGGTCTATACCGCAGCGGGACATGAGCTGCGCCCTTGGCTAGCCAAAGCGGATACCAGCGGGCTTCTTGCATTCATAGCGCAGTTGAACGACGGCAAGGATTTTGAATCCGCCTACCAGACGATAGACATGACGGTCGAGCGAGATGCTTCGCCAACCGCGTTGCCACCATCACATTGAACATTACCCACCAAGGAGATACCCATGAAACTCGCCCGCACTCTGTTCGCCGCCGCCACTTGCATCGCCCTCTCCGCCTGCGCCGGTCTGCCGCCCAGCAGCGCAGAAATCGCTCAAGCGCCGCAAATCCGCTTCGGCCAGCCGTTGCCGAAAGAAAATAACTATGTGCTGCTTTTCCCGGCGGGTACGCCGCTACCGGTGTCCACCGTGGTGGACGGCAACCTGTTCGAGCATGAAGGACAATCGACGCTGCATGTCACGCTCAAGCGCGATGTGTACATGTTCAAACAGTTCGCCAGCTTCGACGGCAAGAACTGGCAACCCGCGCGCGACTTGATCGAAACGAATCTCGAACTCCGCATCCCGCAGGAAGACGGCAGCAACGCCGGATACCTGCATATCAAAATGAACCAGAAGTAATCGCCATGGAAATACTTGACCCCCTGCTGCACCAGCCGTTACGCACCCAGCTCGCCGCCTTTCTGGCGGGCGCGGGCGAAGCCACGTTCACCGAACTCAAGCGTCAACTGGACGTATCCGACGGCAATCTGGACTCGCACTTGAAAAAAATGATCGCCGCCGAATACATAAGCATCCGCAAGGACGACAGCACCAGACGCGTCCAGACCTGTTACGCCTTGACCGAAACTGGACGCACCGCGTTGCAGAACTACATTCTGGCGTTGCAGAAACTGCTGCCGCTCGCCAACCCCGCGCCCTCGGCTCAAATCCAGGGACGCGAGACAAAACTGCATACAGCATAGATATAAATAACGCAATGAAATGCTCCTCAAACCTGACAATCAATGTATCCGAAAAATACCGCCTTGTCGGGCTGTTGGCAGCGTCCGTATTGCTGCATGCAATCGTACTTTTTCAGGTCAGGTGGGATAGCCAGCTTACACCACCCCGTTTCAAACAAACTTTAACCGTCAATCTCGGCACACCTCTATCAGCGCGTCAGGAAAAAATACCTCTGGTCAGCAAGTCGCTCCCTGTTCGTAACAAAAGCAGCAGAGTCAGTGAGCAGGCCGCACCAAGCACAGAAAAAATCTCCCTATCCTCGCCAACCCCAGGGGTGACAAGCGAAAAACTGGCTCATCTTGATGTGGGACAACAGCTCAATCAAGCCAGAGAAAACGCTATACAGAAAAAAACACCTCTGGTCAGCAAGTCGCCCCCTGTTCGTAACAAAAGCAGCAGAGTCAGTGAGCAGGCCGCACAAAGCACAGAAAAAATCTCCCTATCCTCGCCAACCTCAGGGGTGACAAGCGAAAAAGTGGCTCATCTTGATGTGGGGCAACTGCTCAATCAAGCCAGAGAAAACGCTATACAGGAGCGGCGTAGTGCCAAACCCGACTTTCCCCTGTCTGGCGACTATTACGGCACTTACACGGGAGGCGATGAGGGCACTTTCTATGTGCATCTGGATAATGCTGGACACGCGTTGGGTGTGGGGGAGTCCAGCCGATATGGGGTTGTATTCAACATCACGGGAGATGCGACAGCTGATGGCATCATTCAGATGTCCAGCACTGGGATCGCTGGAGCTGCCAGCTTCAGGGGAAAATTAGACCTGAAGACTCGAATGATTTCTGGCTCTTGGGTTGCGGGAAGTATCGGGAGTGGCACTTTTTCAGGACAGCACGAACGGAATTGATGCGGTTTGCGCCGTAAGGCGAAAGCTCTCAGAACCACACACATGGTTCGGAGGGAGGGCGAGAGCCAAGCGTGCGCACGCGGTACGAAATGATCGTGCGCATGGCGCACCCTACGCCCCTGTATGGCCGATCTGTTGCGGTGGTGTCGGTCGGAATCAACCTAGAACGCGAAAGACGCTGCGATCGCGGAGAAAAATCAATAGGTTGCATTGAACAGGTCGTCACCGAACGGGTGAATAACAAATCAACGCTATCTTTTTGTTTTTATTGGCATCTTTGCGTCTTAATGCGATCAAATGAGATTTTTAGGTTAATACGGTTTTTGTCCCACCCAATTGCCCGCAGGTAGGTATTGGCAGACCCATACTTGGTTTTTGGGGCTATCGCACAGTGCCATACCACACCCCACCGTGGTCGTATCTCTCCAGACCACTTGAGTGTAATGCCCACACACTTTGCCTGGGGCGCAATGATTATCGGCGTAGGTGTAGTCCTTTTTCTCACTTGCCCACGAATCCACGACTTCTTTCGACATCACATCCTGAGCAGGTCCATTCGACCACGCCCCCGCCCAATATAGGTTTTCGCCTTCCTTGCCTTGGCTATGCTGCATACTGCAATTGCGCGTGGTTTTTAAATGCTCTGCCCACGCCTGTGCCGAAGCCGCCAATTCTTCGGAATACGTCACCTCGCCTACGCCGACTTGTGCGCGCCAGATGTTATGCGCCGCCACCATTTCGTTAGGGCTTACGCCTGCACTCCACGCTGAAAAGTTGCTCAACAAGCCTACCAACAACATCGCGATATTTGCCTTTTTCATATTCCCACTCCTTTTCTAAATGTAATGAATCAAGTTGAACACACTACCTCTATTCCCGCAGGTTGGATTTAATCGACGCGCGGGGCAAAACTCAGCCTGTAGCAGGGGGTAGTATAGCGTTGCAGCACGATTTTCTCACCACATACATCGCTTTTTGGGTCGCGCCCTGATGTTCGGCGACGAAGTGTTTGGCACGTTCAGACATGTCTGCCAAGGCAATTGGGGTATTGAGTAGCATTTGCGACGTGGCAAATAAATCGCGTGCATCGTGAACGCGCTTTGCCGCGCCCGCTTCAACGGCGAGGCGGGAGGCATCGGCGAAGTTGTGGGTATGTTGCCCAATCAGTACGGGCGTGCCGACGCTGCTGGCTTCGATCAAATTTTGCCCGCCAAACGGCAATAAACTGCCGCCGATAAAGGCGAGATCAGCGGCGGCGTAATAGGCAAATAATTCGCCCATGCTGTCGCCTAGCACGACATCCACTTCGGCGGGGACAGGCTGGTTCAAACTGCGGCGTTGGCAGCATAAGCCGTGTTGTTGAATCAGCGTTTCCACTTCGGCAAAGCGTTGCGGATGGCGCGGGACAAGCAGCAGCAACGGACACGGTTCGGGCAATGCGGCGAAAGCGGCAAGCAACAAGGTTTCTTCACCTTCGCGGGTGCTGGCGGCGAGGAAAACGGGGCGATGCGTGCCGAATTGTTGGCGCAGCGTTTTGCCTAAATCCAACATAGCGGGCGGCGGCTGAATGTCGAATTTCAAATTACCCATGATAGAAAGCTGCGTTGCACCGAGTTGTTGCAAGCGTTCAGCATCATCGGCAGTTTGCGCGGCAATGGCGGTAAAACCTTGCAACGCGGGGCGGGTCAACGCGGCAAAGCGGGCATAACCGCGTGCGGATTTTGCCGACATACGCGCATTCAACAACAGCAGCGGCACGCGCGCCCGCTGTGCGGCATGGTTCAAATTCACCCACACCTCGGTTTCCATCAAAATCCCCAGTTGCGGGCGGAAATGCCGCAAAAACCGCCGCACCGCAAACGGGTAATCGTAAGGCAAATACACCCGCTGCACCGCGTCGCCATACAGTTGCACGCTGGTGTCGCGCCCCGTCGGGGTGGTGTGGGTGAACAAAATTTGATGCTGCGGATAGGCGGCGCGCAACTGCGCAACTAAACTCACCGTGGCGCGGGTTTCACCGACGGACACGGCGTGTAGCCAAATAATCGGTTTGTTGTTGATTCGAGCGGGATAAAAGCCAAACCGCTCGCCCCAGTGCTTCAAATAATCAGGCTGTTTGCGCCCACGCCACCACAGCCGAATAAAAATGTAGGGCAGGAGTAGCCAGAGGAAGAGGGTGTATAGAAGGCGGGGCATCAAGAACGCGCACTGCGTGCAATCCGCCAATGAATCAGAAATACCAACGCATTCACCAGTATGACGATTGAGGTTTGAACCAATGTTTGCTCGCCATCACGCTGTTCACTGGCTTTTGCTAACGAAAAGGCTTCTGTGCGTAGTTTGGTGAGTTCACTTTCACTTGGACGGATAGCGGGTTTATCCTCTTTTGAGCAACCACCAGCACCCTTTATCGTTTGCCAGTAAGTATCATTCGACTGGTAGTCCACGAATCTATACGCACTCATCGTGAAATCTGGTTTCACTATCTGGACAAGACTGTACCCAGCAGCCGCAGAAAAAGCCACAAAGCAAATAACACAGGCAAAGCAAACGGTTAATGCGTAACTTTCTAAGATGTTTCTTTTCATGTCCAATTCCAAATAACGGAGCTACTTCGATTAGGAATCCTAAGCTACTTTTTAATCTTCACAGGACGCTTCCACGCGGCAATACTCATCTGCTTACTCCGCGACAACGTGAGTTGTTCCTCAGGCGTGTTGCGGGTGATGGTTGATCCTGCGCCAATCGTAGCACCTTTGCCGACTGTCACAGGGGCGACCAGTTGGGTGTCCGAGCCAATAAAGGCATCGTCTTCAATCACCGTGCGGAATTTGTTTGCGCCGTCGTAGTTACAGGTAATCGTGCCTGCGCCAATGTTGACGCGTTGTCCGATGGTGCTGTCGCCTAAGTAGCTTAAGTGGTTGGCTTTGCTGCCTTGTCCCAATTCGGTGTTTTTCAATTCCACAAAATTGCCGACGTGGGCATCGGCGTGTAATGCTGTGCCAGGGCGCAAGCGCGCATAAGGCCCGATGCGGCAGTTAGTCCCCACTACGGCTTGGTCGATATGACTATACGGGGCGATTTGGGTATCGGCGGCAATACTGGCTTGGTGGATGATGCTGTACGCGCCAATTTGCACATTGTCGCCTAGCACCACGTCACCTGAAAAAATGCAGCCCACGTCGATAAACACGTCTTTGCCGCAGCTCAATGTGCCGCGCACGTCAATGCGGGCGGGGTCGGCTAAGGTGGTGCCTTTTGCCAATAAATCTTGGGCGTAATTTTGTTGCCAGATGCGTTCCAATACCGCCAGTTGCGATTTATTATTCACCCCGTGAATCTCCCATTCGTGCGCGGGTTGGCAGGTGCGGACGGGGACATTTTGCGCCACCGCCATGGCAACGATGTCAGTCAAATAGTATTCACCTTGGGCGTTTTCGCAGCGTAAATTATTCAACCATGACCGCAACAACGCGGTGGGGGCGAGCAAAATGCCTGTGTTGACTTCGCAGATGGCGCGCTGCGCGGGGGTGGCATCTTTTTCTTCCACGATGCACTGCACTTCGTCGTTGGCGTTGCGCACGATGCGCCCGTAGCCTGTGGGATGCGCGAGATTGACGGTCAATAACACCAAGCCGTCGCCCAGTTCAAACATGGTTTTTAACGTGGCGAGTTGAGTCAGCGGCACATCGCCGTATAGCACCAAGGTATGGCTATCATCGGACAAGTGCGGCATGGCTTGTTGCACGGCATGACCTGTGCCGAGTTGCGGTTCTTGAATTACAAATTGTGCGGGATAGTTGGCTAAGGCATTCGGTACGGCTTCTCCGCCATGACCATACACCACGCAAACTTGTTGCGGTGCGAGTGCCATGGCACAATCCACCACGTGTTGCACCATAGATTTACCCGCCAGTTTGTGCAATACCTTAGGCACACTGGAATACATCCGCGTACCCTTCCCCGCCGCCAAAATCACCACATTCAACGCACTCATCATTGCTCCTTGTTTTTGAGGGGGCGAAGTATAAACCCGAACCACGGCTTTGGCATAAGCCGCTGCATATCGTAGGCTAGGCTCGCGGCTTTATCGTCTGCCCACGCGGTCTTGGTATCCGCGTGGGCATAAAAACGTGCCCACCCTACTATGCTGCCCACGCAGTTTAATATCCGCGTGGGCACAAAAGCGTGTCTATCCTACTTTTTTTGCCCAATTTTGCCTTCTTTCCCGCGCATTAAATTTTCTATATTGCTTTTATGCCGATAAATCAGCAGCAAACTCATCACGGCAGAGGCTACGAGCCACTCGCGTGGCGCGCCTAGCAAAATAAGGTAAATCGGGGCGGCGATGGCGGCGACTAAGGCGGCGAGGGAAGAGAGGCGAAAGGCGGCGGCAACCACAATCCAAGTGCACAGCGCGCCTAGCCCGACCCAAAGGTTCAACGCTAACAGCACGCCTAGGGCAGTAGCAACCCCTTTCCCGCCTTGAAAACGTAGGAAAACAGGGTATAAGTGTCCGAGGAATACCGCTAAGGTGACGATTGCGATGAGTAGATTATCAGTGGGCGCGTAGTACAGGGCTAAAAAAACTGCTAACCAGCCTTTGGCTGCATCGCCCACTAAAGTCAGGACGGCGGCGGCTTTTTTACCACTGCGCAGCACGTTGGTCGCCCCTGGATTTCCTGAACCGTAGGTGCGTGGATCAGGTAAATTAAAGAGTTTACTGGCGATAATGGCGAAGGAAATTGAGCCTAATAAGTACGCAAAGATAACAAAAGCTATGGTCAACATCGGGAATACCTTAAAATTCAACAAATGCCAATTTTACGCGAAAGCGGCGATTAAACGCGGGCGATTCTTGATTTGATCACGTTTACGCCAGCCTCCCTCACTTTCCAACCTTATTTTAATATGGATATTATTTTTTTACGCGAACTAAAAGTGACCACGCTCATCGGAATTTACGAACGAGAAAAGGTCATGCCGCAGACCTTGCAACTGGATTTGGACATCGCCCTACCCAATAGCCGCGCCTGTTTAAGCGATGACATTAACGATGCTTTGGACTATGCCAAAGTCGCACAACATATCCAAACGGTGTTAAGTGAGGGGCATTTTTCTTTGTTGGAAACCTTGGCGGAACATATCGCACAAATTATCCTGAAGGATTTTAACGCACCGTGGGTCAAAGTGAGTGTGGCAAAGCTGCAAGCGATACGCCAATGTAAAATGGTTGGCATTAGTATTGAACGCAGTCAGGTAAAATAGGTCTGGTCATCTACGCTGGCTTTAATCGAGCGCCCTTAACCCATTAAAATGAGTATTCATATGATGATGAAGCTACTGCAACTAAGCTTGCTGTTATTTATTCCTGCCGCGTGGGCGAGTCAGGATGCCGATTTTTTGGCGGCAAATGAAGCCTTTCAAAAAGGCAACGCCAACCGTTTGAATCAGTATGCTCAAAAGCTCAAACATAGCAACTTGGATATTTATGCGCGCTATTACCAACTTCGCTTAAAGCTGGAAACGGCAGAGGCGGGTGAAGTGAAACATTTTTTAACCCAGAACGATGACAGTCCCGTGATTGATCGCTTGCGCGGTGAGTGGCTAAAAGTTTTAGGCAAGCAGCAAAAATGGACCTTGTTCAATAACGAATATCCTCGCGTGGTCAACAGCGACACAGAGTTGACCTGTTATGCTTTGCAGGCGCGTTCCTTAAATCAACCCGAACAAGCCTTGCGCGAAGCCAGAGCCTTGTGGTTTACAGGCAAGGATTTGCCCCGCAGTTGCGCGCCCTTGTTTGAAGCGGCATTATCGAATGGCATCATCAGTGAAGAAGATGTGTGGCAACGTCTAAAATTAGCACTCGAAAACAGCAATATATCGGTCGCCAAAAGTCTGACTGGCAGATTATCGCCACAACATGCCATTTCACCCGCAGCGTTAGAGGCAAGTGCTCAGAATCCAGCACATTATTTAAAGCAAGTCGCAGCAGATCACCCGCGTGAAGGGCAGCGTGCCGTGATGCTGTTCGCTTTGCTGCGCTTAGCCAAACAGTCCCCAGACCTTGCGTTAACCTATTGGGATGCCAAGCAATTTACCGCTGAAGAACAGCAGTATTTTTATGGTTGGTTAGGGTATGAAGCGGTGCGCAAGCAAGATGACTTCGCCTTAAGATGGTTTAAACGCGCAGGCAATCAGTTGAATGAGTCACAACTCGCTTGGCGAGTACGGGCGGCTTTGCGGGTTCAAAACTGGGCTGAGGTGTTAAACAGCATAGAGATGATGACCGAAATACAACAACGCGACAGTGCTTGGCAATACTGGCGCGCGCGCGCCTTGCAAGCACAAGGAAAGTCCGCTGAAGCGACGAGAATTTTTTCAAGCTTAAGTAATGAATTTAACTTTTACGGGCAACTTGCCAAAGAAGAATTAAGCAAAACAACCCATATCGGCAATATCCCTCTCTCCTATCAGCCTGATCGGCAAAGTGTCGCGCGGATTGGAGATTTAATCGGCATACAGCGTGCGACGAGACTTTATCGCCTGGCGTTACGCACTGATGCGCTCAAAGAATGGGCTTGGGCACTACGTGGGTTTAGCGATCAAGACCTGCTCGCGGCGGCAGAGTATGCCAAGCGCAACAATATGTTTGATCGCGCCATCCACGCAGCGGATAAAACCGTGAGTACGCATGATTTCAACCTGCGCTATCTCGCCCCGTATCGCGGAGCCTTGCAACCACATATTCAAGATAACCATCTGGATGAAGCGTGGGTATATGGACTCATGCGGCAGGAAAGTCGTTTTGTGATGGTCGCGAAATCGACGGTGGGGGCGGCGGGACTGATGCAAATTATGCCCAGCACCGCCCGTTGGGTGGCGCGCAAAATGGGTCTAAAAAATTACCGTGAGTCCATGATAGACGAGCTAGATACCAACTTAAAGCTAGGCACGTATTACATGAAAAATGTGTTATCTACTTTTAATGAAGACCCTGTACTCGCTTCTGCCGCTTACAACGCAGGACCTGGTCGTGCGCGTCGTTGGCGCGGGGAGTCTGCCTTGGAAGGGGCTATTTACGCGGAAACCATCCCTTTTGATGAAACACGAGATTACGTGAAAAAAGTCATGAGCAACACCTCGTATTATGCGATTCAATTTGGCGCGCCGTGGCGTTCACTCAAAACCCGCCTAGGCACCATTGCGGCAAAAACAGCCGCCAATCAACAAGCGATTCCGAATGAGAAATAACGCTCAAGTGTATTGCGTGGGGGGAGCCGTGCGCGATGCGCTGCTGAATTTGCCCGTCAATGATAAAGATTGGGTGGTGGTGGGCAGCACGCCTGAAGCGATGTTGGCAGACGGTTTTCAGCCCATAGGCAAAGATTTCCCGATTTTCCTACATCCAGCAACACACGAGGAATACGCGCTCGCCCGCACCGAGCGCAAAACCGCCCCTGGTTATCAAGGCTTTGCGGTGTATGCCGCACCAGAGGTGACATTGGAGCAGGATCTCATGCGGCGTGATTTCACCCTCAATGCCATCGCTCAAGCCGCAGATGGCAGCTTAATTGACCCCTATGGCGGCGTGGCTGATTTACGCGCGGGCATTTTGCGCCATGTCAGCAGCGCGTTCAGTGAAGACCCCGTGCGCATCCTGCGGGGGGCGCGTTTTGCGGCACGTTTTGGTTTTACCATCGCGCCTGAGACGCTGACCTTGATGCGCGACATGGTGGAAAACGGCGAAGTAAATGCCCTGGTGGCGGAGCGTGTCTGGCAAGAATTGGCACGCGGGTTGATGGAAAAACAACCTTCCTTGTTTTTTGCGACGTTGCGCGACTGCGGCGCATTAGCCAAAATTTTGCCCGAAGTGGATGCCCTATTTGGCATTCCTCAGCCGCCGAAATATCACCCCGAAATTGACTGCGGCATCCACACCCTGATGGTCGTGGATGATGCCGCACGCCATGGCTATTCCTTGGCGACGCGTTTTGCCGCCTTGCTGCATGACTTGGGCAAAGCGACCACCCCCAAAGACATCTTGCCGCGCCATATCGGACACGAACAACGTGGATTCGGCTTGGTAAAAGCCCTGTGCCAACGCTTGCGCGCGCCCAGTGACTGTCAAGATTTAGCCGCGCTCACCGCCCGTTATCATGGCGACGTGCATCGCGCTTTTGAATTTCGTCCCGAAACGGTCATCAAATTATTTCAAACCACCGATGCGTGGCGCAGACCAGAACGCTTCGCACAAATTTTGCTCGCTTGCGCCTCGGATGCCCGTGGTCGCAAAGGGTTTGAGCAAACCGCGTATCCGCAAGCGGCGTATTTGCTGGATTTGTTGGCAACTGCTCGCGCCGTCAATGCGGGAGAAATTGCACGTGAATTTGAAGATGCCACAGGTAAAACATCAATTCCTTATCCCCGTAGCTGCGATACAATCGCCAGTCGCGTGGAATATGCTCGCATTCGTTCCATTACCTCACTCGTTAAACACCAAAAGGAAAACTCATGAAACCGTGGATTTTAGCCACCCTGCTGATTGCTACCCCCTGCTTCGCGGCGGATCAAAAAGTCGATGTCAAAAAACAACAAGCCGCACAAAAAGCCCGCTTCGATCAAGCCTTTAAAACCGTCGATAGCAACGGCGATGGCAAAATCTCCAAAGAAGAAGCCGAGCAAAAGGCCCCCCCACTCGCCGCTAATTTTACCGTCATTGATACCAACAAAGATGGAGGTTTGAGCAATCAAGAAATTTGGGATGTGCAACAAAAAGTGATGGCGGCTGAGAGACAAGCGCGTCAGGATTTCAGCCGTACGCTCCAAAATGCGGATAAAAACAAAGACTCGAAGCTATCGAAAAAGGAAACAGAAGCCCTACCTGGCGTGCGCGTTAACTTCGAACAAATTGATCAGAATCACGATGGCTTTTTAGTGATGCCAGAAATTTTAGGCTTTATGCAACAACAAGCCCAAGCCCGTGCCGCAGCCGCCACCACCAGTGCTGTCGCCCCCGCTGCTCCCGTTGAAAAATAAACCCTAAATTCGCCCTCAATAAGGAAAGTGCCAACTTCAAACCTGCTGACAACCGCTCCCGAAAAGTTGAAAGCAGGGGCGACAAAGTCACTGCGGCAAGGTGGATAAGCGTCCTTTTCACCTATCACACAACCACGCGGTAAACGTTGGGCTTCGTGCCTCAGCCCAAGCTACGCGCCACGATCCGATGAGCTAAACTTTTGAGGTAAATTCTTTTTTAATCAATTAGTTAAAATCAATCGAGCCTGACCCTATTGATTCCCGTTGATTCTCTTTGTTTTACTTGGCGGCACTTTCTGACGTTTTGCGCATTTTTAATTTGACGATGGAGTATATTGTAAATACAATATACCAATGAAAATCGACTTCGATCCTGTTAAAGATAGCCGAAACCGCCACGAACGTGGTTTAGCGTTTGAGCGGGCTGCGGAGTTTGATTTTTTAACAGCGATTGTGCGTCAAGATGTGCGGCGCGCTTACCCAGAGCCGCGTTTTGTTGCGCTAGGATTTTTGGATGCCCGATTGCATTTGCTGTGTTTTACCCCCGTTGCACACGGGATTCGTGTAATTAGTTTCCGCAAAGCCAACTCCAGAGAGGTGAAGTATTATGAACGAACATCTACCGATGATTGATGATGATGGCGAAGTGAGGGAGCTTTCGGCAGTGGATATGAAGCTATTTCGCCCCGCCTCGGAAGTCTTACCCCCCGATTTGTACGCAGACTTAATCGCGCTTAATCAGCAGCATAAGGTGCGCGGGGCGCAAAAAGCACCTACCAAAGTTACGACAACGATACGCTTGGATGCCGATATTTTGGCGGCACTGAGGGCATCAGGGAAAGGTTGGCAAACGCGTGTCAATGATGCGATGCGGGAATGGTTGAAGACGCATTCGATTGCGTAGTTTTAGTTTTTCTCCCCCCAACCTGCAATACCTTGCCGCGCCACGATTTGGCGATTTAGGCGCACCCGCGAGACGATGAATAAATGGGTAAATTGTGGCGTGGCAAGGTATAAATTCGATGCAGAATTGTCTTAATGCTGGGGGAACACTTTAATTTTGCGTATTCAAAAAATGGTGAGTCCGTAGCCCGTATGCAATACGGGAAGCGTTGCGCCATCACATAAAACCCCGTATTGCATACGGGCGACCAAACCTAATCCAGCGTAGGGTGACAATAAGTGAAGCGCATTAGCGCAGCGAGGAAGGGGATTGCCGACGGGAGGGGGAGGTGTGGAGGTCAATGCGCTCAAACAGGGGATATTCAACGGGTTGCCGATAGTCCCGCCGTGGGTTGGGTTGAGCGAAAGCTGCGCCCAATAAATGTCACACAACCACGCGGTAAACGTTGGGCTTCGTGCCTCAGCCCAAGCTACGCGCCACGATCCGATGAGCTAAACTTTAGAGGTAAATTCTTTTTTAATCAATTAGTTAAAATCAATCGAGTCTGACCCCATTGATTTTATGACCCCATTGATTTTAGCCATTTGCACCAACCACGATGATGCAAGACCAGCAACCAAGGTTTTGTGCAACACCCGCCGTAGGTTGGGTTGAGCGTCAGCGAAGCCCAACAAACCCCACGCAACCACACGGTAAACGTTGGGCTTCGTGCCTCAGCCCAAGCTACGCGCCACGATCCGATGAGCCAAACTTTAGAGGTAAATTCTTTTTTAATCAATTAGTTAAAATCAATCGAGTCTGACCCTATTGATTCTATTGATTGATTTTGAACTCATCCTACTTGGCTGGATTGATGCTGGGCAACAAACGGTTAATATCCTGTATTGCTATGTCGTTATAAGCCGAACAGTCTGTAAAGACTGGAGGTTCAGGCTTAGTATCTTTGAAATCGGCAAGGTAAATTCGACCTTGATACTCAACCGCACCAGTGTGATATACCCGCCCTTGGTAACCTACTGCCTTGATGTTGCTCCAGTTGATGCCAGACCAAACACCACGTTCCATAGACAGTATTTTTTTGCCAAGATCGGATTGACGGTGCTTGTCAAAAGCATCTAACGATTTAAAAGGAGAATACTGGGAGAGATTGATTTGAAATGCTGGCTGATTAAATTGAGTCGTATCTATTAACAAACAACGCGCCCCTTGCGAGAAAAAGACAGCGTTACGCTTGTTGTTTGCTGATGCCGCAGCACGAAATAGTACCTCATGTGTTTCGAGTGCTTTGTTAGCAAGTTCCACAATCCGATATTGCAGCTTGATCGCTAATTTGTGCGGGTTTGTTTTTGTATGTGCCAACATAGTGACGGAGGTCGCATCCTGTTGAATGATGTATTCCGATAGTTGCTCGTATGTCAACTGAGTTGTGTCTTCAATCACCAATCCATCTGGCGTGAGATAGGCATTTATTGGTGTGGATTCTTCGGAACTAAATCGGATGCTGCCCTCAATGCCTTGTCCAAGCGTGAACAGTCTTGGCTTACCCACATAGACAGCACCCTTATCAAACTCAATGCTCATTCCACTCCAAGTCTCGTTGGTAGAAGTATCTTCGAGCGAATTATCAGCAGACGCGTAATGGCAACTCGAAAAAAGAGTAAACGTGGCAATTACGGTTATTTTGAAGACTTTTGCGAGGTCTTTACTCAGTGTTGCTATGTTTGACATTTTTTATCTTTTCTTTCAATTGGCGGATTCAAGAATGAAGTGCAATTTTGAGTAATGCGGGTTTATAGAGAGCGAGATGCGGCGGCTTCGTAGCTTCTTGATTAGCCAGTCGAAATGACACAATCCAGTAGGGGGCATCGTGCGCACGATTTATTTCGTGCCGCGTGCGCATGGTACACCCTACCTGATTCTACCCAAACACCACCACCCCAATCCCCCGCAACTTGGCATTTTTCGCAAAAACTTCATCCAACGTCGCCATGTATTTGACATGGGCTTGCACCGCGCTGGTGAGGTGTAGCGCATCGCCAGCGCGTAAGCCTGTTGCGGCATCCAAGGTGGACAAAGCGGCTTGATGAAATAGGGCTGCGTCGGGGGAGAGCAAGGTGAGATCGTGGGTGCAGAGTTGTTGGAAACGTTGCCATGCGCGCTGTGCTTGATCGGAGTTGATTTGTCCTGTGCGTTGTTTAATGCCCAACGCGCTGGCGAATTCGGTCACGCACCATACCGATGAAACCAGTTTTTCGGTGCAGTTGGCGTACCAGCGAGATACGTCTTCGCTGCGTGCTTCGTTGACGCACAGTGCCACCAGCACGCTGGTATCGACATAGCACGTCATCAGTAGCGCGCGCCATGACGCAACTCGTCCATCACCGACGCGCTCATTTCCATGCTTTGCCGCGTTTGGCTGAGTTCGGCGGAGAAGGATTTGCGATCCCAAGGTTCGGCGCGTAAGGTCATTGCACCATCTGCGGACAACGTGGCGCGCACCGTGTCCCCTTCTTTCAATCCCGCCCGACGGACATATTCCATCGGTATGCGCACGGCTAGGCTGTTGCCCCATTTGGCGATATGCAGATTCATGTTTGCTCCTTTTTGGATATACGTTGACGTGTATTTATTCTAAGCAAAATGGGGTGACATGTAAATCATCCTTTTAAAACCTTTCCTCTTCCCGCAAATACCGCCATTGCCCCACGGGTAACTTAGACAGCGCGACGCGTCCGATGCGCAGGCGTTTGATGGATATTACTTGTAGTCCCACTTTTTCGCAGGCGACGGCAATTTGTCCTGCGATCACGCCTTTGAGGGCGAAGCGTAAGCGGGTTTCGTTTTGCCAACTGACTTTGGCGAGGGGTAGGGGTTTGCCGTTGAATTTTAGCCCGTGATTAAGCAATTTGAGTCCGTCTGGGATCAGTTCGCCCGTCACTTCGACGATGTATTCTTGCTCCAGCGTACCAGCATCGTCCGTCAATTTACGCGATACTCGATAGTCTTGGGTGAACACCAATAGCCCGCTGGCATGACGTTCCAATGGGGTGCAGGGGGTGAGTTTAAACAAGTGTTGTTTGAGCGCGTGGATGCCAGACGCGTCTTCTGCCCAGCGCGTCTCGGCGGAAATGACGGGATTATCTGAAGTCGGCGGCTGGTGGTAAATCAACGTAATGGGGGCGATGGGGGTGAGATTGGCATTGGGATGCAGCGTCACCAACTGATCTGACACCATAAACTGCGGTGCTTCTACCACTTGTCCATCGACCATGACCCAACCGCCTGCGATGTAAAGTTCGGCTTCGCGGCGGGAGCAGTGAGTGATTTCAATCAGGCGTTTGGCGAGTCGGATGGCTTCGGTCATGGCGGGCAATCAGAAAAACAAGTCCCGCATTGTAATCGCTCAAGCCGCGTTCACCCTGTAAAATACAGCGATGGAAACCTTAGCCCAACCCGCCCGCCGCACGTTAGACGGCATCACCCTTGAAGCCATTGTCACCCAGTTATCCGAAACCATCGGCTGGGCGGCGATGGGTGAAGCCGTGCCGATACGTTGTTTTACCCATGATCCCAGCGTGAAATCCAGTTTGAAATTTCTGCGCAGAACGCCTTGGGCACGAGCGAAGGTGGAACAGTTGTATTTGCAACAACCTGTGTAGACTTTCAAAGGATAATTATGTGTACCACAGTCAATGGATTGCTACAGGTCATGTTAGTGCGACTCGACATGCAAAACAGGGGAATAACTCATCCTCCGTTAGTTGTTTGTGCTGCTACACAGAGCCTAGTCGAGAAGCTAAACAAGTTGGCGGCTTATGAAGTCATTGATATTAAACTCCATGAGCGTTCAGCCTATGTTCAGTATGTCCGAGTAAAAACGGGTGAAATTTTGGCTGAAATTGGCGAATCGGAGGTATACCAGTCCACGTTTGGTGCATGAATTTATCAAGTTTTGTTCAGCCTTGATAAGATATTTTCGCACTCTGTTATCATCCCCCCATGCTAAACATACTTAACTTAACTTATCTACAGGGCGGGATTCCGTTGTTGCAACAGGCGAATTTGCAGGCGTTTGCGAATCAGCGTATCGGGCTGGTGGGCAAAAATGGCTGTGGCAAATCGACGTTATTCCGTTTGATTCGCGGTGAAATCAAGCCTGACGGCGGCGAGGTGTCGTTGCAAAGCGGCAAAACCATCGCGTTTGTGGAACAGGAAATCATCAGCTCTGATCAATCAGCATTGGAATTCGTCTTGGACGGCGATGTGCAATTGCGATCATTGGAAAAAATCTTGGCGCGGGAACAGCACGATGCAGCGTGGTTTGAAGCGCAGCATCTGTTTGAATCTATTGATGGTTATGGCGCACCTGCCCGTGCCGCGCAGTTGTTGAACGGCTTGGGGTTTGATACCGACAGTTTGCAACGTCCCGTGCAAAGTTTTTCGGGCGGTTGGCGGATGCGCCTGAATTTGGCGCGGGCGTTGATGCACCGTGCGGATTTGCTGCTGTTGGACGAGCCGACCAATCACTTGGATTTAGAGGCGATTTTGTGGTTGGAACAGTATTTGGCGCGCTATGCGGGCAGTATTTTGCTGGTGTCGCATGACCGCGAATTTCTCAACGCCACGGTGAACCGCATCGCCCACGTCCATGACTGCGTGATCGACTGTTATGCGGGCGATTACAATGATTTTGAACGCGCCCGCGCTGAAAAAATCGCGCAGCAAAACCAAGCCTTTCAAACCCAACAAGCCAAAATCGCCCATTTGGAAGATTTCGTGCGCCGCTTCCGCGCCAAAGCCACCAAAGCCAAACAAGCGCAAAGCCGCGTCAAAGCCTTGGAACGCTTGACCCGCATCGCCCCTGCCCACGTCAGCGACGGACATTTTGAACTGGAAATCGAAGCTCCCGAACGCAGCCCCGATTTGTTGTTGCGGGCGGACAAAATGGGGTTTGGCTACAACCCTCACCCCAACCCTCTCCCAGGGGGAGAGGGTGCGCTCCCTCTCTCCAGCTCTCTCCCGCAAGCGGGCGAGAGGGATACGGACTCGCTGCGCGAGCGTCCATCGAAAATACTGTTCAAAAACGTAGATTTGCTGTTGCGTGCTGGGGCGCGGATTGCGTTACTCGGCCCGAATGGCGCGGGGAAATCCACGCTTATCAAATTGTTAGTGGGGGAATTGGCGGCAACGTCGGGGCGGTTGGAACTCACGCCTGACGTGCGCATCGGCTATTTTGCCCAGCATCAATTGGAAAATTTGGATAGCGAAGCGACCCCGTTGCAACACATGGAACGCCTCGCGCCCAAGGAAACCACGCTGACCCTGCGCACATTTTTGGGACGCTTTGGCTTGGCGGGCGACAGTGAAGACCGTCCCGTTGCCAGCTTTTCAGGCGGGGAAAAAAGTCGCTTGGCGTTGGCGTTGTTGGCGTGGCAAAAGCCGCATTTGTTGTTATTGGACGAGCCAACCAACCATCTGGATTTGGATATGCGCGACGCGCTGACTTTGGCGTTGGAAGAATATACGGGCGCGGTGGTGCTGGTGTCGCATGATCGCAGCTTGATTCGCGCCGTGGCGGATGAATTGTGGTTGGTCGCGGACGGCAATGCTGCCTTGTTTGACGGCGATTTGGAAGATTACAAAGTGTGGATCGAAGCCCGCCGCCCGCGTGAAACCGTGCAAGCGGTCAAGGTAGAAAAACCCAAAGCCGCGCCGAAATTCAACCGCAAAGCGGTGCAATCCAAGTTAAATAAATTGGAAATTGAACTCAACCAAGCCCAAGCCGAACTTAGCACAGTCAACGACCAACTCGGTGACCCCGACACCTACAGCGTTTCCAGTCCCGACTTTATCGCCGACCTCAACGCCCGCCGCGAAATTTTGGAAAGCAAAGTCGCGACATTAGAAGAAGGCTGGTTAGAATTGGAAATGAGTTTGGAAGCGGGGGGATCGTGATGCGGCTCCTGTGCCATGGCTATCATCCCGTTGATCCTAAGCCAGACAAGTAGGGTGCGCCGTACGCACCATTTTGCAGCGTGCGCACGGCGCACCCTACCGACTTATCAAGCAACCTTTCCGCCTTACCGACCATCCTCCCCCCCAGAATACCTGATACAGTTCGCACCCTATCGGACAACAGGCAAAGGAGCAGGCGATGGTGGCACTAAAATATCGGTTTGGGCAGGAGGTGGGTACGGCATCCGTTGGGGCGACGGCGATTTCATTGGGTGAAAACAGACCGCCGCTAGACTTGGTTTGGCATCACACGCGTATTTTTAATGAACCGTTGGACTATGTGCAAGGCACAAAGGAGTTGCCCTCGCGCAACGATAAGCGCCAAGACGGAGGACAACCCTTCACTTGGATCTGGGGTATCGGCACTTATAGCCTGCCTGGTTTACCCATAAAACTGGGTGATACAACCGTGGCCGAACCGAAAATAACCCTCGCGCTGTTAGAAAAGCCGCTGGTTCAATTAAAAACCTATGCCCAACTGGCCAATCCCGAAGATAATCTGGTGATGAAAATCGTGACTTGGGGTTTTGACAATCTGGCCACTGGCGGCTACATGGGACGCTACGACGAACGGCTACGCCAATACAACGACGGCAATCTGACTTACAAAGAGTTCGCCAATGCCAATTTCGCCGATGTCTTGACCACGGCTTACGCGACCCAAGTGTCGTTCAGCAGCGCGGGTGCCATCATCAATGCCACGGCAAACGCCAAGAGTCTAGTGGGTAAGATTTTTGGGGGTGCCGCAGGCGGCGCGGTGGCGGGTGCGACGTTCGATATCATGCTGCAAGCGGGGCTGATGGAAATCAACGCGCTCATCAGTGCGCAGACAGGGCAACAGGAGTTTTCGCTGTCCGAATTGCTGGTGTCGAGCGGGCTTGGTTTCACCATGGGCGGAGCAGCACCATTCCTGTTCGAAAAAATTGGCGAGCTTATCGGTAGAGAGGCATCCCAAAAGAAACTGTCTCACAGCGGAGTATCAGATCAGACACCTTTGCCAATTGAACTTCAAACCCCGCAAGGCAAAGCTGGCGAGGTCAGGCTCACCGATGCCGTGCCGAACGAGATCACTGGGAAAACCGAAGTGAAGGTAAATGATAAGGTGGTATTTACGACACCCAAGGCGGGATCAATGACGATTGCGCAAGCCAGCGAATGGTATCGCGGTCAAATGAATAGTTTGGCTGGCATGATAGATAAAACGCTGTCATTAGAAAATCAAATTGCACAAGCTGATCAATTGGCTCAAGAGTTGATGAATGGTGCTACGGCTTCACTATACGACACAGGATTGGCGGCTACCTTGCGCGAAGCCTGGGTGCAGCCCAGTATCAAAAAGTTGACGGCTGAATTGTCTGCAACTTATTCGGGTAGCAAGCTGCAAGAAGCCATTTTGGAAAAACTGACCGCAGCTGTTGATAAAGCGCGCAAATGGTTCGAGCCTGCCTCCGCTTGCTTTGCCGCCGGGACGCTGGTGCATACCCAGACAGGCCTCGTGCCGATCGAGCAGATCAAGGTGGGCGACATGGTGTTGTCCAAGCCGGAAAGTGGCGAGGGTGAGCAGGCTTACAAGCGGGTGACGAGGACGTTTGCGCATGAGCCGCAGACCGTGATGGAGGTGTGCTATACACTTCCTGACGATGTCAATACAGCCGCTGGGCGCTTGATAACCACCTTGAATCACCCCTTCTGGGTGGCGGAGAATGGTTCTATGTTAACCGCTAAGGGGTGGACGGCGGCCGAAGATTTGCCACAGCTCTTTGGTGCGGACGGAACGAAATTCGAACTGTACGATGGCAGTCTGACCTTTGTACGGGGCTGCGGGAAAATTTATATCAGCGATCAGTCTGGCGTGGGTTGGATGCCTGCGTATATGGGTGATCCTCAACGCCCTGGACACCTGTGGGATTTCGTCAATCATAAGTTAGTGGCGAGTGATGTCATGGCACTGAAAGCCATTCAGGAATGGGAATGGAAACACCAGCACCCTGTTTATGACATGCCCAAAAAGTATCTGCTGAAGCTGCCGGTGTATAACATCGAAGTGGAAGATTTTCATACCTACTATGTGGGTAAGCACGGGGTATGGGTACACAACAAGAATGGCGACGGGATAGCGTTCTCGGTCAATCCTCCGGCTCAGAATCTGAACCTGTCGTCCCCCAACTTGACTGCCGAGATGCTTGCCAAACCCTATCTGACCAGACTGGAGTTGACCAAGGATCTGGAGCGCCAGATTCCGAATCTGGATGAGCAGAAAAAATATACGGCCACCTTGCTGGTGCGTGCCGATAAGCAAAGCCAGGAAAATCTGATTGCGCCAGAAAACATGACGGATTGGCTCAAACATGAAAAAGATGTGTCGGGCCGGCTCAGGTCAACAGACGGTGTCGTATGGGAGTATGCCAAAGTATTTTGGGATAAAACACTGGGCAAGATCAGCTACCTCGGTGTTGAAGGCCAGGCTCTCAGCCCGAAAGGGCTGGTATTGAATATCGACCGCAAACTGGCTTTTGTTAAAGCGGGTAAAGATAACGAGGTGTTGAGGTTGCTGGACCGTGCCGCGATGTTCCTAGAGTACCCCCAAAATGCCGCCAAGGAACGTTGGGTGTTCGAGTTTGGCGTGAAGAGGGACGCGGCGGGCAACGTGTTGCCCGATGTAATGGGCTTGCAGCAAGCCCAGAAAATCTTTGCCGAGATACGCAGTGGTGCGCCTAAGTGGAAGTTCGGACACATAGGGCGTGATGCGAATGGTTTACCAGTTTGGGTGGAAACCGCCGAAGAAGCCGCAAGCAATGCCCGCATCCGCGCGATGCTCGGCGCAGATGAGGCGCATAGCCTGGTCGAGTTGCGCAATTTTGAAACCGCCAGCAGCTTCCCCCAAAACGTCACCGCCGAAGGCGACCTCACCAACGTTGCCGCACTGACGCTGGCACAAATCAACGCCTTGCTACCCCAAGCCCGTCAATATTGGCTGGACGCGGGCGCATCGGCGGCGGTTTTAAATCGCGCCACCTTTGCCGTCGCCGATTTGCCTTTTGGCATGGCGGGGCAAACCGCAAACAATCTCATCACTTTCGACACTATCGGTGCAGGCTGGGGCTGGTATGTGGATGCCATGCCCGCCGACCAGTCCGAGTTTCAAGCCACTGCGCAGGCCACCGTGTTCACAGCAGCAGCTACCAGCGAAGCCGCCAATAAGCTCGATTTGCTCACTGTGTTAATCCACGAACTCGGTCACGTTGCGGGCTTGCTGCACACAGCAGCGACCAATGATGTGATGAGCCAATACCTCGTCCCAAGCGAGCGACGTTTGCCCGATGCGGTAGACTTGGCGGCATTACAAGCTCAAGGCGCACCTTTCTACGTCGGCAACACCACCTCAACTTGGGTGACTTTGCCAAGGGGTGCTGCGTACAGCAAAACACTGGGAGTGCTACTACAAGCGGCAGCACCACCAACGCCACCCTCACCAACGGCAGCCTTAACGCGGCGGATGGCTGGAGTACCCAAGGCAGCGTGGAGTTCGGGAATCAGGGATCAGGAATCGGGAATCAGGGGGTGGCGACACTCCATGAGGTATCCAACACCCAAACCCGCCTGAGCCAAGTGTTTATGCTCAACCCCAATGACCATTACCTGACCTTCACCTTGTCGGGTGCCGCGTTGGATAATCTCCCTCACCCCAACCCTCTCCCGCTTGCGGGCGAGGGAGCAAACGTGAAAGGTAATCTCAATCCTTGGCGAGGGGACTCTGTAGCCCGTATGCAATACGGGATGCGTTGCGCCATGACATAAAATCCCGTATTGCATACGGGCTACGGAAGTCTAGCAGGGTGCGCCGTGCGCACACGGCAAAAAACAAATCGTGCGCACGGCGCACCCTACATTCCTTATCCTAACACGGTAGCACGCGACATCCTGCCTCGTCGCAACGCAACATACTGCCTTGTGCGTGCCAATCTGCCAACACCCAACGCGTGCAAGGGTGGCTATCCACGTGATGAATATGGCAATCGGGACGGTGCGTGTGTCCTTGTATCAAGCGAGGGTAAGCGTATTGGCGTAGTAAATCCGCCACCGCGACTAAGTTCACATCCATAATCGCACTGGTTTTGCTTTGTTTTTCGTGTTGGCTACGCTGGCGGAGTTGGGTAATCCAGGCTTTGCGCTCAGTGAGCGGTTGGGCTAAAAATGACTGTTGAAAATCCGCCTGATGAACTTGGGTGCGAAATTGTTGATAAGCATGGTCGTCGGTACACAACATGTCGCCGTGACTAAGCAAGGTGGGGGTGCCATACAAGTCAATCAACGTGGGGTCTGGCAACAATGTCGCACCCGCTGCTTTAGCGAACGCGGCACCTAGCAATAAATCGCGATTGCCGCGCATCACAAAAAGCTGAGGTATCGTGCGCAAGGCGGCAATAATCTCCACGTGAAATGGATCCGCCAAATCATCATCCCCCGCCCAGTATTCAAACAAATCCCCCAAAATATACACACTCTCCGCGTGCGGTGCGTGCGTCGTCACAAAACGCCGAAACGCCGCTGTGATGTCGGGCTGTTCCGCGCTGAGGTGTAAGTCGGCAATAAAAAGGGAATGGGGCATCAGTCGTTTGGTCAAAATAATTCCATGAGCGGATTGCTATCGTTATTGAACCTATAAGTACCAGTATATAAATTTTCGGGTATTTTAAGCTGTTAGTCGTTAGTCGTTAGTCGTTAGTCGTTAGTCGTTAGTCGTTAGTCGTTAGTCGCTAGTCGCTAGTCGCTAGTCGCTATTTTAATGGCCGAAGTCTGCCTGACAATATATTTTTTACAATATATTCAAATAGATAAGAAAGTATTTTCACTCCACAAACTAGAAACTAGCGACTAACGACTAACAACTCAATACCCAGTTATTTGTAGACAGCCGCTTATTGTGACACGGGTTCGCTTTAGGTTCTCCCTTTAAACGACACCATCATGCTGCGTGGCAGGGCGGCAAGCGCGTGATTGGCTTGTGCGATGGCCTCGCAATGTGTCAAGGCGAGCTGGGTATAAAGCTGTGTCAAATCATCCAATAACGAGCTCGCGTCTTGCGTGTAGCGCAATAAAAAATCGCGGCGACGTGGGTGAAATTTTGTCCATTGCCACGCCAGAAAACGCTCGTTGTCTTTGTAACCTTGTTGTTGCAATGTGGCTTTTAAAGTTAAAACGGCGGGCAGGCTAAGCTGTTCGGGAGTCGGCGCGGTACGCCACATCAGTCCTAAGTAGATGCGCATCCCACCGCCTAGATTTTGCTGTTCTAACATGGGATGCAAATAGTTGTGCTGTGTTTCCGTAGGGACGGCATGCAACCCTACCTGACTATCAGGGACATTGCGATCTTCTGTTTTGACGAGCTGCCAAGGTAGGTCGTGTTGCCCGTTAAGCTGCGCAAGCTGCTGCTGCAAGTCACACCAAAACTGGCTATTTAGTTGCGCTCGCAGCTGATCCAGCTGTTCTGCCACCGCTAAGCCTAGGGGTAAATTTTCAATTTTGGCAAAAAAATCGAGTACGGCCTGCTGTTCTTTCATTTGTAATTTGGCTCCACAATGGTTTAGGAATTTGAATATAAGTAAAGGCTGTAATTGCTTGTGTTGAATCATCTTTTTTACGCACTATTTGGCAGAACTCAAACAGGGTGTTGACTTTAATTTTGAGACTAGACATTATTCGCCCGTGCTGTAACACTTTAGTGTCAAATTAGGGTGTTGTGCATCAAAATAATTATAATTTTTAAGTCTTCACACCGTTGCAAAAATAATCCGTTTTATTTTTTATCATGTTAGGTTGTCTGCTAACGTGGGTTGATTGTTTGTTGGGAGAGCCACTCACGATGTATCGATTTATTCGTTTTTCTACTTTACTGGTAGGTTTATGTGTTGCCATCAGCGGTTATGCCGCCGATTCAACTGTTGCGACTTTGACGACCCCAGATGATTTGGGTCCAGAAGTGGCTCAACCTATCGCCTTTCCACATAACCGTCATGCAGGTAATCATGATTCTACCGACCCAACCAAGGGTGGCATGGAAATTGATTGTCAGTATTGTCACACCTATGCCAGACGCAGTGCGATTGCGGGTATCCCGCCCTTGCAAAAGTGTGTTGGCTGCCACAACCACATTGAATCCGTAAAAGAAAAGCCTGAAATCAAAAAACTGTTTGCCGCTTGGGAGGCGAAAACGCCTATCCAATGGAAAAAAGTACATGATTTGCCTGACTTTGTGCGCTTTAACCATGAACGCCATATCAAACGCTTTGTCGAGCAACAAAAACGTCCTACACAAGAAGCGTGCGGTTATTGCCACGGTGATGTGAAGAATATGACCGTTGCGCGTCGTCAAAAGTCTTTGTCTATGGGCTGGTGTGCAAGTTGCCATGAAAAAGCCCATGCCGTGACGGCACCAGGCGGTACGCCCATCGGCAAGCAAGCGTATTGGTATACCTTCCAAAAACCTGCGGCTGCGGCGGGTTCAACACCTGATGCCATCAAAGCGCAAGGTCCTAACGATTGCTGGCAATGCCACAAGTAAGCGACATTCAAGAATTTTCCAGAGAGGTTGTGATGATAGAGAGCGGTTTCGATCGACGTGATTTTCTGAAGGTGTTGGGCTGGGGCGGCGCAGCGGTAGCGTTGACTGGTTGTGGTAACACTTCAGTTCAAGATGGCAAGGAAACAGTGGTTTCCTACGTGGAAGCGTCTGATTACATGATTCCAGGCGTTTCGGTGTACTTCAATTCGACGTGTGCGCAATGTGATGCGGGTTGCAATATCAATGGACGCGTGCGAGAAGGTCGCGTGTTGAAGTTGGAAGGCAATCCTGCGTCTGGCATCAACCATGGCAAGCTGTGCGGTTTGGGGCAAGCAGGGGTGCAACACCACTACAACCCAGATCGTGTTCGCGAGCCAAGGTTACGCAATGGCGAAAAAATATCGTGGGAAGCGGCACTGAAGCTCATCAATGAAAAATTGACAGGCGTGAGTGGCGAGCAAATTGCCTTCTTGTCGGGCAGTGTCAGCGGTCACCTCAAAGTGTTATTGGGCAATTACCTAGACAGTCTGTCTAGCAAAAATCACTTTGTCTATGAAGCGATTTCGCCCGCCGTGCAACGCGCCGCCAACAAGAAATCTTACGGCGTAGAAATGCCAAAATTCAGCCTCAATAAGGCAAAAGTGATTCTGTCTTTTGGTGCGGATTTCTTGGGTTCATGGGTTTCCCCCGTACACTTCTCGCAACAATATGCACAATTCCGCAAGGGTGTGGAGGGCAAGCGCGGTGTACTGGTGCAGGTTGAGTCCAAGATGACCTTGACGGGTGCGAATGCCGATCGTTGGTTGGCGGTACGTCCTGGTACGGAAGGCGTGCTGGCACTGGGTTTGGTCAATGCACTGGGCGCGGCAGGCACGGCTTTATCGGCGGATGTTGCGGCTGCAGTAAAGGACTTTGATAAAGCCCGCGTGACCAAAGACACAGGCGTGTCAGGCGAACATATTGACAAATTGGTGGCACTGTTAAAAGAACGCACGCCAAGCTTGGTGTTGTCGGGTAATGGTGCGGAAGGTTACACCCATGGCTCACAAAATACGGCGGCAATCAATTTGCTTAACCATGTGTTGGGCAATATCGGCAAAACGGTAGAAGCACCTGCGGTTGTGCCTTTCCCACAAATGTTGTCTGCCAATGGCAATAGCGCGTCGCTCAAAAAGCTAAACGACGGCATGGCGGCTGGCGCATTTAAAGTCTTGTTCAGCTACGCAGCCAATCCCGTCTTTACCGCACCTGCTTCCATGAAGCTGGCTGACAATCTGAAAAAGGTCGGCTTCAAAGTCGCGTTTGCGCACTATCTGGATGAAACTGCGTTGGAAGCCGATTTGGTGTTGCCACTGGATTCCGCCTTGGAAGACTGGGGAACGCATATCGCGGAATATCAACCAGAAGGTGGTCAAATCAGCATCCAACAACCGCTGATGGAAAAATTGCACGCCAATACACGGGGTGCAGGTGACATCTTGTTGGCATTGATTAAACAACGTCGTGCCGAAGAGTACAAAGCGTTTGATGATTACTACGCCTACTTGCGCACCGCTGTGTTGCAAAACAAGGCGGCTTTGGGGGGTGGTGCCACTGAAGACGATACCTTCTGGGATGAAACCTTGACCAATGGTATTGTGAAAGTATCAGGTGCAACGGCTGCGTTATCAGGCTCAACTGCGGTCACCGCACCCGTCTCAATGGCAAGCGATGCGCAATATCCCTTGTTCTTGATTCCTGGGATTACCGCGAATCTGCGTGACGGTCGTCATGCTAACCAACCTTGGCTGCAAGAATCCCCTGACCCTTTGACCACCATTGTGTGGGATTCATGGGTGGAGATTCATCCCAAGAAAGCCGCCGAATTGGGCATCGTCGAAGGCGATATTGTGGAAGTCACCTCCAAGAGCGGTTCGGTTAAGGCGCAAGCGTATCTGTTCCCTGGCATATATCCAGATGCAATCTCGATCCCATTGGGTCGCGGTCAAAGCTGGGGGCGGTATGCCAAAGGATATGGCGTGAACCCCTTCCAGATTCTGGATGCGGTGTTTGACAAAGAAACAGGTGAGTTGGCAATCAACGATACACGCGTGCAAATCAAGAAAACCAGCAAGCGTGTCATTGTGATTAAAGACGAAGGTTCGGGGGGCGGCAAACAGTTCGGTAGAAAAATTGCCGTGAGTGTGTCCTCGAACGAGGTTGATCTTTCGAAGGAGGTCTAAGTTATGTCGGTTACAAATCTATTAGAGAATTGGTCACAATTCCGTCATTTTCACCCTGTGGATGACAAGCCCCATGATCCTTATAAATGGGCAATGAGTATTGATTTGGATACGTGTACAGGTTGCAATGCCTGTAGCGTAGCGTGTTTTGCAGAAAACAACATTCCCGTGGTCGGTAAAGACAAGTTTGAACATGGTCAGCAAATGCACTGGATGCGGATTGAGCGTTATTGGGATGAAGATGTGAGCAATCCTGGCGGGCGCGACTTCCCCGATCAAGGCGCGCAATTCTTGCCGATGATGTGCCAACAATGCGAAGCGGCGCCTTGTGAAACCGTGTGTCCTGTGGCGGCGACCAATCACACGCCCGATGGTTTGAATTCGCAAATCTACAACCGTTGTATTGGTTCGCGTTATTGCTCGGCTAACTGCCCATTCAAAGTGCGTTATTTCAACTGGTATGACTACCCAACCGATGACAGTGTTTGGCCTGCGGAAATGAACCAACAGCTCAATCCCGATGTGTCCGTGCGCAGTAAAGGCGTGATGGAAAAATGCACTTTCTGTGTACAACGCATTAGTGCGGCAAAAATCACGGCAAAGAATGAAGGTCGCTTAGTTCACGACGGTGAAATTCAAACCGCTTGTCAACAGGCTTGCCCAACCAACGCGATCACTTTTGGTAATTTGGTCGATACCGAAGCTCGTGTACACAAACAATGGGAAGCGCAGCGCGTCGAAATTGATAAGGATAAGCAAGAAAAAGACGAGGAAAAAGGCGGTACTGACCTGCGCGGCTATCGTATTTTGGAAGAATTGCGACCCTATCCTTCGGTGATGTATCTAGAACGTGTGCGCGAAAGTGCCGTGTAATCTGTTGAAATAATAGGAACTTCTTTAAGGAATAACAATGAAAGATATCCGCGAAGACATAGCTTGGGCGAAAATTAACCAAGACGTGTTGAAGAGTTTGGAAAATCCCCGTAAGTTGTATTGGGTAATCGTGTTCTGTGCGCTGGCAGTATTCAGTGTGGGTTTGGGGTGCGAAATCTACCAATACAATGTAGGTATGGGCGTAGCAAATCTGAATAATCCGCAGGTATGGGGGCTGTATATTGCCACCTTCATTTTCTGGATTGGGATGAGTCACTCTGGCACGCTATTGTCCGCTATTTTGCATTTGATGCACGCCGACTGGCGTAAGCCGATTTACCGTTTTGCCGAAGCCATGACCACTTTCTCACTGATGACCGCAGGTCTATTCGTGATGGTGCATATTGGTCGCTTATGGCAGTTCTACTATTCGCTGCCCTACCCGAACGAACGTGGCATTTGGCCTAACTTCCAATCCCCCTTGTTGTGGGATGCGATGGCGATTTTCACGTACTTGAGTTCGTCTATCTTGTTCTTGTACGTGGGGATGATTCCTGACTTGGCGATTGCACGAGACAACATCCATGCTGGCTGGCGTAAGAAGCTGTACAGCGCGCTGTCGTTGGGCTGGGAAGGGACAGACCGTCAATGGCGTAATTTCCGTGTGACGTATCTGACCATCGCGTGTTTCTTGATTCCCTTGGCGGTGTCAGTGCATTCCATCGTGGCAGGTGACTTTGCGATGTCGCAACAACCAGGCTGGCATGTGACTTCCTTCCCACCGTATTTCGTGGCAGGGGCGTTGTATTCAGGCTGTGCGGCGATTATCACGTTGTTCATTATCTTGCGCTATGTGTTCCGTTTTGAAGAATACATGACCTTGCCGATCTTGAAGAAAACCGTGCGCCTGACCTTTGCGATTGCCATGGTGTGGACGTATTTGAATGCGGTGGAATTCGCATCGGTATGGTATAGCCATGACCAAGCATCAAAAGATGTGTTGATACAGAAAGCGACTGGGCCTTACGCACCTTTCTGGTGGGGGATGATCTTCTGTGGCTCCGTAGTGCCATTCATGCTGTCAATTAAACGCTTCCAAACTAATATCCCCGTACTGTTCGCGGTGTCCTTGCTGTTGAACTTGGGGATGTGGCTGGAACGTTGGATGATCGTTGCGCCAACATTCTCACATGGCTACTACCCATGGGTATGGGATCACAACCAATGGCCCAGTATGGTTCAGTGGGGCATGGTGTTCGCGAGCTTCGGTTGGTTTACCTTATTGTTTATGATTTTCTGTAAGGTATTCCCATCCGTCTCTATGTACGAAGTGAAAGAAATGGTTTATCACCGCAAGCTGCATGCTGCTAAAGGTGGAAACAACTCGCAAGGAGCACATTGATTATGAGCCAACGTCATATACTCGCGCTGTTTAATAACTTTGAAGAGGCAGAAGGAGCGATTCGCGCCTTGCGTGCCGCCAAGATTGATGGCTTTAATTTTGACAATTTGACTTTAAAATCGCCGATTGAACATCATGAAGTCGAGGAGCTTTTGGGCGAACGTTCAGCCCCCGTGCAACGCTTCACGCTGGTTGGGGCACTGTTGGGTGGCTTGCTGGGCTTCTTCCTGATTTCTGGTGCACAAGCGAACTTTTACGCACAAGTGAAGGGGGGCAAACCAATTGTGCCGTTTCCCCCTAACTTTGTGTTGACCTATGAAATGTTCATTCTGGGTGGGGTGTTCGTCAGTATTTTAGGCTTCTTGATTTGTGCGGGGCTACCCGCTAAGCGTTCGCCTTTGTACAGTGCCAAAGTATCAGAAGACCAAATCGGCATTCTGATTAAAGCAGAAGACCAAGCGATGGCGAAGATCAAGAGTGTCTTCGTCACTTTTGAGGCAACCGAAATTCAGGAAGAGGCAGGGAAATGAAAAAATTATCCTTAGCAATGGCGTTGTTAATCGCGCCATCTTTAGCACAAGCGTGGCCATGGTCGCAAGATATGGCAAATCAAGTCAGTATCAAGCCGCAAGAAAGCGTCAATAAAGCGGGGATGAAACCATTTCCTGCCCGTTCACAACCTGTTGCAGGCACAACCGTGCGCGTTAAAGATATGGACGCAGCCAAAAAAATGGCAAATCCCATCGCCGCAGATGAGCAATCTGTCGCAAAAGGTAAGCATCTATTTGATATTTACTGTGCACCTTGTCATGGAAAATCGGGAACGGGTGATGGCTTGGTCGGGGCAAAACTGTTGTTGACACCTTGGAATCTAACCAATAGCAGTGAACTGCATAGCTGGGATCCTAAAGAGTATCCAGACGGCTATATTTGGGGTTATATGACATTGGGCGGTGCCGTCATGCCAGCCTATGCCAACGACCTGAGTGCCACCGAACGTTGGCATGTTGTGAACTACATTCGCCATGTGCTACAAAAAGCACCCGCCGCGCCAGCGGTGAACCCAACCAAATAGGAGACCACGAAAATGTTGGCATACAGTAATTGGGCGGTGTTGTCCGTCAGTTTTGTGGTGGTGTTGTCCCTCGCCTTGAGTGGCGTGGCCCTGTGTTCGGTGCTGCATCTGGTTAACGCGAAATGGCGTTTTGAGGTGCGTCACTTAGCGTCTTCCTTGGCCGCATTGTTTCCGTTAGCATTTGTGCTACTGGTGGTATTGCTAGTCGGCGGTGAGCATACTTTTCCGTGGTGGGGGAGCAATCATCTCGGTTCTGAGGCACACATGCCAGGTTGGTATCAGCCACACTGGCTAATTGCCCGCGAAGTGATCGGCATATTGTTTATGATGGCGTTATATTGGCTCTTCATTAAGCGTCAAGCGGTCAGTGAAAATAGCCCAGAAGATAAAGCGCGCTTTCATCATGTTGCCACAGCGATTCCTTTTTTCTTTGTGTTGTACAGCACCATGGTGGCATGGGACTTTGAAATGACGTTGGTACCTCATTGGCACAGTGCCGTGTATGGGTTGCAGCAATTCATCAGTAATTTTGGCATGTTCTTGAGCGTCATGGTGGTCTGGCTGTACGCGCTGAACCAGCGTCATGCGCTTAAAAAGCCTGCGCCAAGCTATCTTTATAATTACTTAGCGCAAATGATATTTGCTTTTACCTTGTTATGGATTTACACTTTCGATGCTCAGTACCTGACCATTTGGTATGGCAACATCCCTGATGAAACAGATCGGGTGTTTGCGATGCAAGATGGTGACTACACATTTATTTGGTGGTCTATGTTGGTATTGAAATTCGTAGTTCCGTTTGTCGCATTCTGCTTCCCTAAACCACGTCATAACATTGCCGCCATTAACGCGGTTGCCGTTTGCGTGATTGTGGGTACATTGTTTGAACGCTATGTCTGGATTGGTGGCATCACTGGCAAAGGTGCCTATCCTATTTTAGCGACCATCGTCATAGGCGGTGTTGTGGCGGCAATCGGTTTCTTCTTGGTGCGGATGCAAATGCAACGCACGCAGTTAATCAAGGAATAAATTAGGCATGATGAAATTGTATTCGGGGACTTCTTGTCCCTATAGCCACCGTTGCCGTATCGTGTTGTTCGAGAAAGGCATGGACTTTGAAGTGATTGATGTGGATTTAATGAATAAATCCGAGGACTTAGCCGCCATCAATCCTTACAATAAAGTACCCGTTTTGGTCGAACGCGAGTTGGTATTGTTTCAGGCTAATATCATTAACGAATACATAGATGAACGTTTCCCACATCCGCAGTTAATGCCGCCTGATCCCGTGTTACGTGCGCATACTCGCTTGTTCTTACACCAGTTTGAACAGGAATTGTATGCTCACGTTGACGTGATTGAGCAAGGTGTCGCAAAAGCAGCTGAGAAGTCGCGTGCGGCTATTCGTGACAATCTGACGCAGCTGTCCCCCATCCTCACCAAACAGAAATTTTTGCTGAGCGATGAATTCTCGATGTTGGATGTGGCGATTGCACCTTTATTGTGGCGTTTAGACCGTTATGGCATTCAACTCGGTCGTGAAGCCGCACCCATGATGAAATATGCCGAACGCTTGTTCTCTCGTCAAGGTTTCATTGACGCGTTAACGTCTTCTGAAAGAGCGATGCGCAAGTGAGTGAACTCTCTACCCGTCCTTACCTGATACGCGCCATTCATGAATGGTGCGTGGATGGTGGCTATACCCCCTATCTCGCGGTGCGCGTTAACGAAGCGACCGAAGTCCCCCGCGCCTACGTCAAAGATGGCGAAATCATTCTGAATCTCAATCCCAATGCCGTGCGTAATTTGGATCTGGGCAATGATGTGATTTCTTGCAGTAGCCGTTTTAATGGGGTGGTGCATCAACTATTTGTGCCTGTTGAAGCCGTTATTGGTATCTTTGCCAAAGAAACAGGGCAAGGTTTGGTTTTTCAAGCCGAAGACGCGCCCCCACCCCCTAGCGCGGATGCGCCATCCAAACCATCCCCTTCCCGCCCTAAGCTAAAGATCGTTAAATAACCCAGTTTGCAGGTGCGGCTTGAAAACCGCCTAGCGAATGCTTCCCGCTCGTTGAGGGCGGATTGGGCGGTTCTGCTTATATTTTTGATTTTTAGATAGACATGCACACCCTCTCATCCCTGCGTACGGGTGAATTAGCTGGCATCACGCGGCTTAATATATCTTGCGAGCTAACCGACTTTCCTGAGGAAATTTTCGCGCTAGCGGACACTTTGGAAGTCTTGAATCTGTCGGGCAATGCCTTATCGCGTTTGCCCGATGATTTACCGCGCTTGCATAAACTCAAGGTGATTTTCTGCTCGGACAACCGCTTTACCGAGTTGCCTGCGGTGTTGGGGCGGTGTGCAAATTTGGAAATGGTGGGGTTTAAAGCCAATCAAATTCGCCATGTCCCTTCGGCGGCATTGCCCGAAAAATTGCGTTGGCTGATTTTGACCGACAACCAACTCACCGCCTTGCCCGCCGAATTAGGACGCTGTACGCGCTTGCAAAAATTGATGTTGTCAGGCAATCAACTCGCTGAATTGCCTGACGAAATGGCGGCATGTACCCAGTTGGAATTGATCCGCCTCGCGGCAAATCGCTTTGAAACTTTACCCACTTGGTTGACGGCGTTGCCGCGCTTATCGTGGCTGGCGTATGCGGGCAATCCATGCAGCTATGTACATGAAGCAGCGGCAATGGCGCAACTGACTTTGCCGCCGATTGCGTGGGATGAGTTGGCGATTCAACAGGTTTTGGGCGAAGGCGCGTCGGGGATCATTTACCGCGCCGAGTGGGCAGCCACCGCCGTGGCGGTTAAGGTGTTCAAAGGTACTGTCACCAGCGACGGCTTGCCGCACAGCGAACAAGCGGCGTGCAGCGTGGCAGGCGCGCATTCGGGCTTGATTCCGCTGTTGGGCAAAGTCAGCGACCATCCCGACCACACGGCGGGCTTGGTCATGGCGTTGATTCCGCCGCAGTTTGTCAATTTCGCCCAACCACCTAGCTTAGCCTCTTGCACCCGCGATTGTTATCCCGCCGACACCCGATTTACCTTGCCCGCCGCGATACAACTGGCGCGCTGCATCGCAGACGCAGTCGCACATTTGCACGCGCAAGGCGTGATGCACGGCGATTTGTATGGACACAATATTTTGTGGGATGGGCAAGGCGAAGGGTTGCTGGGCGATTTCGGAGCAGCCTCTTTTTTACCCCACGACGAAAATACCCTCGCCCTGCAACGCCTAGAAGTGCGTGCTTTTGGCTGTTTGCTGGAAGAATTACTAGATCGCTGCGATGAAACGCACGATGAGCACTTCGCCGCCTTGCGCGCCTTACAAAACCGCTGCACCCAAACCGAAGTGGCTCGCCGACCATTGTTTGATGAAATCCTCGTTAAGCTCACTCATCTACGGAGTGGATGCTGAGTTTTCAGCGGGTCGATATTCTGGCACCCAGCCGCGTAAATCGGTACGCACTTGCGCATCGGGCTTAGCTGTCGCTTCTGTCCAATCCAATAAACGCATCAACCAAGCCGCATCAGCCTGTTGGGCTTGGGCGATACGTAATTTAGGGTGCGGTGTCGGCAAGGTATGCTCATTGTCTGCCAACAGCTCTTCATAGAGCTTTTCACCAGGTCGTAGCCCAGAGAATTCAATTTTGATGTCCTCTTCGCACAAGCCAGAAAGTCGTATCAAATCTTTGGCGAGATCGACGATTTTGACGGGCTCACCCATATCCAATACAAAAATTTCGCCCCCTTGCCCCATCAGCCCTGCTTGCAACACCAATTGTGCCGCTTCGGGGATGGACATGAAATAGCGCGTAATGTCGGGATGGGTCACCGTAATCGGCCCGCCTTGGGCAATTTGCGCGCGGAATTTGGGAATGACGCTGCCCGTACTGCCCAATACATTGCCAAAACGTACCATCACAAAACGCGTGCCACCTGCGCGCACATTGGCACTGGGAAATTGCAAAGATTGGCAAACTAACTCCGCTAAACGCTTAGAAGCACCCATGACATTGGTCGGATTAACGGCTTTGTCAGTGGAAATCATCACAAATTTTTCGATGCCATGTTGTTGCGCGGCATGTGCGATCGTCCACGTCCCCAGCACATTGTTGCGTATCGCTTGCCACGCATTATTTTGCTCCATCATGGGAACATGCTTATAAGCCGCCGCATGAAACAAAACGCGAGGCTGTTGTTGTGCCAACACTTCATTCACCCGCGCCAAATCGCGCACATCACCCACTAAACAGATAAAATTAAGCAGCGGAAAAGTCTGCTGTAACTCCTGCTCCAAGGTATACAGCGCAAATTCACTTTGCTCAAAAAGCACCAGTTTGGCGGGATTAAATCGCGCGACTTGGCGACACATTTCTGAGCCGATTGACCCGCCCGCGCCTGTCACCAGCACCACTTGGTCAGTCAACAAAGCATGCAGCCCTGCTGTATCCAACGACACGGGATCACGCCCCAACAAGTCATCTAGCTCAATGGCGCGCAGTTGCGACACCGCCACTTTTCCGCTCATCAAATCATCAAAAGACGGTACGGTCATGGGCTGCACTTTTGCTTCATGGCACAATTGAATCGCGCGCTTACGTTGTAAATGCGACTGGGACGGCATCGCAATAATGACCCGCTTAATGCCAAAATTCTCGACCCAACGGGGCAACTCATCCAAGTGTCCCAACACTTTAGTGCCATTGAGTATGCAGTTCTGGCGATTGTCCGAGTCGTCTAAAAACCCCACCAATTGCCAAGCAGGATTCTTCGCTAGCTCTTTAGACAAGCTTACCGCCGCATCGCCTGCGCCCAACACCAACACAGGCTCGGCTGATAATTTGAACGAACCGTATAAGCCACTTTCTTTCCACATGCGGTACAGCAAACGACTACCGCTCATCATCAACATCAGCAATAAAGGATTCAATACCAAAACAGTACGTGGCACCACCAAATCGCTGCGCAACATCCACAACACAAAGGGAATGATGGCCGCCGCAAATAACACCGCCAAGACGATACGGCGCAAGTCATTCAAGCTAGCGTATCGCCAAATCCCCTTATACAGTCCAGCTTGCCAAAAAACCACCCATTGCAAAGGGGCTACCCAAGGCAAAGTCGCGAGCAACTCCAGAAAATAATTGGGTGGCAATTCCAAATTGAAGCGCAGCAAATATGCCAAGCTCCACGCCAGAATAATCGCAAAAATATCATGTCCTGCCGCCAACAAAGTGCGCAGACGAGATTGATTCAACATAGCATCCTAAAAGTTATTCGGGCGATTTGGGAGGCTGGGCGGCGAATTGAGCCAGATGCTGCTTCCAACGCATATCGACCCACATCGACAATCCCAGATAAATCGCCCCCCACCACGCAAACAGATTCAATACTGCCGTGGTATTTTGCTTAATGCCCCACAAGGCCGAGATCCCCACCAGTCCCATCACGATGTATTCAACAATCGCCGTGTTGCGGTGTCCCCAGCCACTTTGTACCAAACGTTGATAGTAATGACTACGATGCGCTTGAGATAACTTTTCACCACGCCATAAACGGGTGAGCAACGTGACGGTCGCATCCACGATAAAGGGCGAAAATACCAATATCGGAAACCAGACTGGCCAATAACCCGCCTGCCAGCCATATACGCCAAACGCTGCTGCCAAAAAGCCTAACGGGATTGAACCTGCATCCCCCATAAATACTTTGGCAGGATGGAAGTTGTAATACAAAAATGCCAGCCCCGCCCCGCCGACTGAAAAATTCATTAACGCAAAAGCAGGGGCTTGCTTACTCATTAAAGCCGCAAGCCCATACATGCTAAAACCAAATAAAGCCATACCTGCGGCTAAACCATCCGAGCCATCCATAAAGTTATACAGATTGGTCATCCACACCACAAACAACAGCACGGGGAGCACCCAAATCAAAGGCACACTGGAACCTAGCAGCATGATAATGGCGGTGACAAAATGTCCAATCAAGCGGGTTTTGGGGGTTAAACCCCGCATATCATCGAGCAAAGACAAGACGAATAGCCCTAACATCGGCAGCACAATCCACCATTGCCAATAGTGCAGCAACAACATCCAGCCCGATAAAATGCCTGCCATGATGGCAATACCCCCTACACGAGGCACGGGTTCAACGTGTAATGACCGTTCGTTAGGAATATCTTTAATGGTGCCATCTTTGCTTAAGGTCAGAATTAACGTCAAAAATAACGTCACCAATGCGGCAATCAAGGGGGGGTAATGAGACATATCAGCGACAAAAATGAGCGGGTGCGCATTTTACCACCAGCCGTCCAGATTCTCACGCGACGTTATAAGGGGTTGCGTACAAATAATTGGGTATTTGTTAGTGATTGGTGGTTGAACGAAAACAAACCCGCATGAGCAAGGCTCAATCAACTTGCCCTTCGACATAAAACCATCGTCCGTCTTCACAGACAAAGCGGCTCAGTTCATGTAAACGCTGTGCCCGCCCCTGCACTTTGTAGCGCGCAGTGAAGGTGACCGTGGCATGTTCAGCATCCTGCTGTTGATGCGCGTGTACCTCTAACCCCAACCATTTAGTCGGCACGTCCGCCGCCAAATTCAACGCCGCTGGACGGGTGCTGCGATGCCAAGTTAAAAGCAAATAATCCTCCTTCAACAAGGTATAAGCGGTATAACGCGAACGCATCAATGCCTCGGCACTTGGCGCGACCACTTGACCATCAATATATTGACCACAGCAAACAGTGTAATGCGTGGGGTTGCCGCAAGGGCATAGTCGGATTTTCATTGTGGTGAGTGCGAGTAAAGTTGTTATCTTTTCAAATAAATTCAATTAAGTATCTATCTTCGCCGTGTTTTTTCCTGTCATTCGGGTACGTTGCGAGCCATACTGTCCCAGCCTTGCGACCATATTGTACGGAGATTGGGCGGGGGCGGCACGCCTTTGCAAGCCGACAGGCTGCTCTCCAACAGCAAACCGCAAAGCAACTGATTCCAGCCATTTTTCTACCCTAAATGCCTGAATAATCGCCGCCCTCCCCCTCGCACAGTGTTAAAATCGCGCTCCAAAAATTTTAACTAGATGAGTTTGTCATGCTTGCTACCGCGAATATCACCATGCAGTTTGGGGCTAAGCCCTTGTTTGAAAACGTGTCCGTCAAATTTGGCGACGGTAACCGCTATGGGCTAATCGGCGCAAATGGCTGCGGCAAATCGACCTTTATGAAAATTTTGGGTGGCGATTTGGAGCAAACATCGGGCAATGTGATGTTGGACCGAGACGAACGACTGGGTAAATTGCGCCAAGATCAGTTTGCTTACGAAGACATGCGCGTGTTGGATGTGGTGATGATGGGGCATGGCGAAATGTGGGCGGCGATGGCGGAGCGCGATGCGATTTATGCCAATCCCGATGCGTCCGAAGAAGACTATATGCGCGCTGCGGATTTAGAAGCGGAATTTGCTGAATACGATGGTTATACCGCCGAACCGCGTGCGGGCGAATTGTTGTTGGGCGTGGGCATTCCCATCGACTTGCATCACGGTCCGATGCGCGAAGTCGCCCCAGGGTTTAAATTGCGCGTGTTGTTAGCACAGGCGTTGTTTTCTAATCCAGACATTCTGTTGTTGGACGAACCGACCAATAACTTGGACATCAATACCATCCGCTGGCTGGAAGATATTCTCAATGCGCGCACTTGCACCATGGTGATTATTTCCCATGACCGCCACTTTTTGAACAGCGTGTGCACACACATGTCCGATTTGGACTACGGAAAAATCACCACGTATCCAGGCACTTACGACGAATACATGATGGCGGCGACGCAAGCGCGTGAGCAACAATCTGCCGATAACGCCAAAGCCAAGGAAAAAGTGGCTGAACTGAAAGCCTTCGTGGCGCGCTTCTCAGCGAATGCGTCCAAGGCAAAACAAGCGACTTCCCGCGCCCGTCAAATCGACAAAATCAAAATCGAAGACATCAAACCGTCTAGCCGCCAATATCCATTTATTCGCTTTGAATATGATGACCGCGAAAAACTACATCGTACCGCCGTCGAAGTGCAACACATGTCCAAAGGCTTCGACAAAATGTTGTTTTCCAATGTCAATTTCCGCATCGACGCGGGCGAACGCGTGGCGATTATCGGGCCAAACGGTATCGGTAAAACCACCTTGCTGCGTTGCTTGGCAGGCGATTTAGCCCCTGATACAGGCGACATCAAATGGACGGAAAAAGCCAAAATCGGTTATTACGCCCAAGATCACAGCGCGGATTTTGCCAAAGACGAAGTGATGACCGACTGGATGACGTGGTGGCGCGGCCCGAATGACGACGACCAAACCGTGCGTGCCACCTTGGGACGCTTGTTGTTTTCAGGCGACGACAGCAAGAAAAACGTCAAAGTGTTATCAGGCGGCGAAAAAGGACGGATGTTGTTCGGCAAGCTGATGTTGCAACGCAACAACGTGTTGCTGATGGACGAACCGACCAACCACATGGACATGGAATCCATCGAATCGCTCAACACCGCACTACTGGAATACAAAGGCACCGTGCTGTTCGTCAGCCATGACCGCGAATTCGTGAGTTCATTAGCCACGCGGATTATTGAAATTTCCAGCAAAGGCGTGACGGATTACCACGGCACTTACGAAGAATACTTGCGCGATCAAGGCGCAACGATTTAATGCTAATTCCCCTCGCCCGCCTGCGGGAGAGGGGTTAGGGGAGAGGGTGTGCTGATTGACGAGCAAATTCCCTCTCCCCCGCCCCCTCTCCCACCAGTGTGAGAGGGGAGTACCGTCAAATTACTTGCAAAATCCATCTCCAAACCATGCAGCAAACGATAGGCGTTTTTGATTCTGGTGTCGGCGGCTTGTCCGTGTTGCACCATATTCGCCACACGCTGCCGCACCATCGTCTCATTTATGTTGCCGATTCGGGACACGTTCCCTACGGCGACAAAACGCCTGCTTACATCACCGAACGCTCACACACCCTCACTCGCTTTCTGATCGAACAAGGCGCGCACGCCATTGTTATTGCCTGCAACACCGCCACCGCCGCTGCGGTTGCCAGCTTGCGTGAGCACTTCACCTTGCCCATCATCGGCATGGAACCCGCTGTCAAACCCGCCGTTGCCGCGACTCATCGTGGTGTCGTCGGCGTATTGGCGACCATAGGTACTTTAGAAAGTGCCCGCTTTGCGGCTTTGTTGGGGAAATATGCGGGAGCAGTTGAAATCGTCACCCAAGGTTGCCCAGGGCTGGTAGAACAAGTTGAGCTGGGCGAGTTAAACACCCCTAAAACGCGAGAATTGGTTGCGCGCTATGCCTTGCCGCTATTGGCTCGCGGCGCAGACACTTTGATTTTAGGCTGCACCCACTACCCCTTTCTCAAGCCGCTGATACGCGAAGTGGTGGGCGAAAATATCACCCTCATCGACACAGGCGAAGCCGTTGCCCGACACCTAAAGCTGCGCGTCCAAACCGAATTGCCGCCCCACTTTTCACCCGCCCCCTGGACCCCAGACGCACAGTTTTTCACCAGCGGTGACGTGGTGCGCGGCAGGGAAATTATGTCGTTGTTGTGGGGAGAAGTAGTTAAAGTACGGCAATTGCCACTCGAATTTTTGTAATTCCATCTTGCCTTTTTGGGGAGTATGCGGGCATAATGCGCTACAAATGCAACGCAAGGAGACTTCAATATGAAAACCGCATCCCTTCCTTCCCTTCGGGTTACCCCTGATCTGCGCCTAGCCGCCGAAAGTGTATTGCAAGAAGGCGAAAGCATTTCCAGTTTTATAGAACAATCGTTGCGCGCCAACATTGCGCACCGCCAATTCCAGCAAGAATTTATTGCGCGTGGACTTGCCGCACGCGACGAAGCAAAACGCACAGGCGAATATTATTCTGCGCAGCAGGTTTTGGATGAATTGGACGAAATGCTTGCCGTAGCCGATGCGAAAGAAGCGGCGTAAATGCACTACGAAATTCGTTATGCCCAATCCGCGAAAGAGGATTTAAAACGGCACTTCGCATTTTTGATCGCACACGACATACCCACCGCACATCGTGCGCGACAGGTGATAGCAGCAAGTATTGAGTTATTAAAGCAATTCCCATTTACTTGCCGCAAAGCAACACCTGAAAATCCATTTTTGCGCGAAATGGTGATTTCATTTGGCACAACGGGCTATGTCGCTTTGTTTGAAATAGAAGATGACCAAACCATCACTATTTTGGCTATCCGACACCAACGAGAAAATGACTTTCATTAGTCACCGTGGTTACGCTGCATACAGACTGTTGATGATGAAAAAACACATAGTTTCATCCAGTTTGTCTATGATTTTTCAGCCCGCCGACTATAATGCTTCGCCAGCATGCGCTCACGCGCTACTTGCCGCAGTATGGGGATATGAGGTGTTGGGTTAGCAGAAGAGGATGACCTGTTTCAATTTAGATGTAATTTGAAATCATAGGGTTACCGTATGGCAAAACATCTTATACAGAACACCCCACTTTCTTATGCAGAAGAAGTTTTGTCTATTTCACGTTAGAAGTTTGGATTTTTACCTATGAGTAGATCAGGGAAGAAGAAAACAAAGGCATCAAGAATGCCTCGCCTCGATTCAGAAAATAACAAAGAATTGCCCATAACTAAAGAGCATGAAAGTTATCTTTTGAAAATGGCGTTTTTTTGGATTGCCTCATCAATATCAGGAGCTATAGTCGTTTTTATTGCAATTTTATATGCGAAAGAAATTTTCAATGTGCTATCTGAAAATGCAGTAATTTCTGTTGCCTATATTGCCAGTTATGTTGCTTGGAGGGTATATCGCGTTGAGTCTAGATCAAATATCAGATACAGCCCAGAATTTAAAAATAAAATGAAAAGCGATATTACTTTTGCGAAGAGATTCAATAAGACCGAAATCTTAAAAACACTAATCTCGTATTTCCTTTACGCCTTACCAGTTTTTTATGCTTCAGGCATGGTCAAACAAATTCTTGGCTATTTTGGTTATTCGTCAGGTGGATTCGCGCTTGATTTGCAAAATATCGGATTTAGTATAATCGCATCCATTTCCAGTTTGGCATTTGGTCTTCTTGGCTCATATTTATATGACAAAATTAAGCACAAATTACCGTAATACTTCTAACATTACTGTCAAGAAACACTCGAGGAGCTGTCTTGAAATCAACGAAATATCAAGTATTTTTAAGCTCAACTTACTCTGACTTAGTCGAGGAAAGAGAAAGTATAATCAAGGCCATCTTAGAGTTGTACCATATACCCATTGGTATGGAAATGTTTAGTGCTGAAGACGAAGCACAATGGGAAATCATAAGAAGAACCATCGAAGTCAGCGATTATTACATTTTAGTTTTAGGTTTAAGATATGGGTCAAAAGCATCGGATGGTATTAGCTTCACTCAAAAAGAGTATGAGTATGCTTTAGATAAAAAGATACCAATTCTTGCATTTGTCATGAAGGATACTGTGCCCTTACCAAAGGGCAAGAGAGATGATGATCTTTCAGAAATTAATAATTTTCGTGAGTTGGTATTAACGAATTCAAGAATGGCTCAATTTTGGGAGACGAAGGATCAACTTATAAAAAATGTCTCAATTTCGCTGATGAAACAAATTATGCAAAAGCCTGGGGTAGGATGGGTTAGAGGAGACAAAGCAGGTGTTGAGGAAGCTCTTTCAAAGGAGTTGACAACACTGAGTAGGGAAAATAGAGAACTAAGAGAAAAAATATTACAGCTTGAATTGAAGATGTCATTAAGAATCCCAGTCATAGAGCTGGTGATAGAACCTCCAGTTATAGATGCTAATTTCTATTCGCATGAAAAGGCAGAAATGCCTAATACCTTAAACTTTAGTGATGTGGAAGCTCATCTGCTGGAGTACATTTCAGAGCAAGATATCGATACATATAATATCAACATCCCGAGCCAAAGCGAGCTAGAAGAGTATAACGACGAATGCGAAAAGTTTTATAGAATAAGCAATTATTCTTCTCCACTGGTTATCAATGTTTCCAATAGAGGATCTGTTAAGGCAAATAATTTGTTCATAGATATAGAATTTCCAGAGGGGCTTCTAATTTATGAAAATAGAAAAAAACACGCTGAACCCCAAACCCCCATTCCATTTAATCCCATAAAGCGTGCGCAAGCTGAATATAACAAAAAGATAAAGGAACAGACCTCAGCGTTATCACGTTTAAATTCTTCTTTCGGGCTCAGAAATGAATTAGGTCTATATAATTCATCAATTCTACCCCAACTTCATTTAGAGAACTTTGACGCCTATAATCAGCCTTTGAGGACAAAGCTGGATGGAAGAAAAATTACAGTGAAAATCGATAGTTTGCTCCATACAAGGCATAGGATATTTAATAATGAATATATGATATCTCCTTTAACGACGGGGAAACATACTATTGAGATTCGAGTTATATGTGAAGAATATGAAGGTATAGAAACCCAGCTTATTGAGTTCGATATCTGAAGTGAGTCCGCGTACGGCGCAATGCGCTTGGCTTATTGTCGCCCTACGGCAGTTGGTTCTGCTTCGGTGATTCAGCGGCTTTCTCTGCACCGAGTTGTGGACGTTGCGCCCAGCGCACGACTAAATACAAAACCCCCAACAACAACGCGCCGCCTTCCCACAAAATCACTTCGCGCATCGGCGGGGCGACTTCTAGCACGGGCAAGGTGATGACTTTTCGCAACATCCCGACCAACGCCACCACCACAAAAGTATCGACCTCCAGCTTGCCGCCTTCCAAATAGCGAATCTCAGCGGTAATCAGCTGCGTCGCATTTATTGTATCTACGCGCTAACCCATCTTTAACATTCCCCCCACCAAATCCCACTGATTTCAGCCTTTGTTTTATTAAATACTGTTAATAATCAATGGTGGCATTTTAAAAAGCGTTTTGTTGTGCCATAATATTTTTCTTTTTCTGGTTTTCCCTCTTGCTTTTCCTGTAATATCGGGGGATGTTTATTCGTCGAACCCAAACCAACAACACCGCCACCAACGAGGCTTACTTCACGCATCGGTTGGTGCGAGGCGAGCGCATCGGCGGCAAGGTACGTCAGATCACTGTGTTGAATCTCGGACGGCACTTTCCGATCAAGCAGGAAGACTGGTCTCTGCTGTGTAGTCGTATCGAGCAGCTCCTGCAACCCCAGGATAGTTTGCTCGCGTCCAGTTGCCCCGCCGCAATTGAGCAGGCCGCGCAACGCTATGCGGGGCTGTTGATCGCTCGTGCACAGGCGGAACAGGCTGTCGAACCCAGCGCGCCTGCTGTTGCCGCTGTTGCGCAGACACCCGCCGATTATCAGGAAGTGGATATCAACTCGCTGCAACTGACGCAACCGCGTTCG
>JBASWK010000101.1:0-17836 GCA_049276435.1 Gallionella sp.
TCGCGTGAGTAAGCAGGTGATGAAATGTGCATGCCTTGGCGTGAAGAACATCGGAAAGCCGTGTGCGTGTGAGCGCATGCACGGTTTGATGAGGGAGGGCAGGCGAAAGCCTGTTCTCTACTCTACCAAGGTTTGTGACCCTAAGGTTTGCAAGGTTTGTAATCTTCCACGCTAGGCGGCAACAACATCGCCGCACCGCGATTGCTGTCAGCCTTGTATTTTATGGATATTTTTCTAAAATACTCATGTAGATAGGGGTTTTTATTATACCAAAAACTGGGAGGATGTCTAGGGGATACTTTCACGGTCTCTTAAGCGGTTTTGGTTTCGTTGGCTTGATTAACGGTGACTGCCAATGTCCCCGAGCGTATATGCAAATCGCGTTGTGGGAAAGGGATCTCGATGTTGCGTTGTTTCAATTCATCGTCAATTGCCCATAGGTATTGGGCGGTTGTTCTACCTGGCGACGAGATAGATTCTGGTCCTACCCATACCACCAATTCAAAATTCAAGCAGCTATCACCAAAGCCTACCAGCCACGCATCAGGTTCGCGCCCAGCACTGAGTTCGGTACCTTTGACGCTGCTTGCGGCGGCGATGGCGGCTTCTCTCACCAATTCTTTATTCACGCCATAAGCGACGCCAAAGGGGATGTGTAGCCGTCGCACGCGTTCGCCCAGCGTCCAGTTGACGACGCGCCCTGTGATAAATTCGGAGTTGGGGACAATCACATCTATGGAATCAGACGTGGTGATGCGGGTGTAACGCAAGTTGATCTCGGTGACTTTTCCCATCACGCCCGATTGCAAATCGACCATATCGTCAATTTTGATGATTTTTTCGACCAAAATAATGATGCCCGAAACAAAATTGCTGATGATGTTTTGTAAACCGAACCCCACGCCTACGCCGATTGCGCCGCCAATCACGGCAAAGCTTGCCATATTAAAACCTAAATAACTCAGCCCGATGACCACCCCAAGAATCCAGATGGCATACTGACCGATGCGCCTTAAAGCGTACCAGCCAGGGCCCGATGCGGGGTCTTGGTCGCGCGCCACATGGCTCAAGGTTTTTTCAAACACTACATTGACTCGCCAAGCGACAAACAAAATGGCCACTAAACCAAGGACTCTGAGTAAATTGATTTGCGTGTCAGCAATGGAGAACCAAGGGAAAAATGCGATGCGTTCTAACGGGTCATAAATCAACTGTAAAAAGTCCATGCTGAGATCCTAAAAGTAATGGTATTAAGCGTTATGTGGTCGTGCCACAAGGGAGGCTGTATTGGTGGAAGGGTGTGTGTTTTGTTCGTTAACGAACCCGATTTTACACAAATTCGCAGCGATGATGTCTTTCCTTGCATGTAGCTGATGAGGGTAGCAACGATATTTATCGTCACTAGTGCCTGTTAATTTAATCGAATAAATTCAATTGGTTATCGTTTTTCGCCATGCCATCTTGCATGTTAAGATTTATAACTAGTTGATCAAGCGGTATTTTTTCAAAAATGGTCAGGCTTAAAATTTGTAAAATTGTGTAAAGTGTCGCCTCGGTTTTGAGGTGTTTTTTCACGATGGCGACCAGCACATAAACGCTGATGGCTATCCAGACTTGTGTTTTGACCGCGTTTTCGGTCGTACCATAAAACTGCTTGATGCGCAGATGCTGCTTGATCCATTTGAAGAACAGTTCGACGGCGCGTTGCACGCCCCTTTGGGTTGCTGCAATCCGCCCCTACGACACATCGCGTAGGGTGGATAAGCGCATCCACCATTTTTTATAATGAATTCTGGTGGATGCGCGCAGCTTATTCACCTTACTTATCGCTCTAACTTGTGTAGATACCTATGGCTGGGGAGAGGGCAGGGGTTTGGGGGCTGCGTCCCCAAGGTTTTGTAGGTGCGAATTTATTCGCACGATTTTGAATTTTTTGGGCGTGACGCACCCTCTCCCCCGCCCCTCTCCCGTAAACGGGCGAGGGGAGTAGTAGGGCGCAATCGTTATTGCACCGTATGAAATTCACCACTTAATCAAGCAATTTCTGCAATGCGCTTCGCTTATTGCACCCTGCACCATCTCCCCCTACACCACCTCGCAATACACAATCTGCACGATTTCTAATTCAATCAAGCCTGTTGGGGTGCGTAGGCTGGCGACATCGCCTTCGCGTTGTTTGAGCAATGCCATGGCAAGCGGCGAGACCCAGCTGATGTGGCCGCGTGCGACATTGGCTTCGTCCACACCCACGATGCTATAGGTTAATTCTTCGCCTTGGTCATTGCAGACCGTCACGGTTGCACCAAAAAAGACTTGGTCGCAGTGTTTACGTAGTGCTGGGTCAACCACTTCGCTTAAATCCAAGCGGCGGCGCAAGAAGCGGATGCGGCGGTCAATTTCGCGCAGCCGTCTTTTACCGTAGATATAGTCGCCATTTTCCGAGCGGTCGCCGTTGGACGCAGCCCATGTGATGGTGTTGACCACGACGGGACGCTCCACTTTCCACAGTTGTTCCAGCTCGGCAAAGAGTTTGCGTTGCCCGTGGGGGGTGATGTAGTTTTTGGAGCCTGTGGGTAATTTCAATGCCGAAGGGAGTTCGTCGTCATCTTCATCGGTGTGTGAGGGAGTGGTCATGGTGGTGTGTTTTGTGAGGCCTCCCTCTCCCCCGACCCTCTCCCACAGGCGGGCGAGGGGATAGGTGCTGGGGGGCTGAGGGGCGGGAATTAGCTGGATTTCAAGATTTTCTGCATCAGCCGCCCCATTTCGGCTGGGTTGCGGGTAATGTGTATGCCCGCTTCTTCCATCACGGCGAGCTTGGTGTCCGCACCGCCTTGACCGCCCGAAATAATCGCGCCCGCATGTCCCATGCGTTTGCCTGCGGGAGCCGTCACGCCTGCGATAAAGCCGACCACGGGTTTGCGCATATTGTCTTTCATCCAGCGGGCGCATTCTTCTTCGTCAGAACCGCCGATTTCACCGACCATGATGACCGCGTCGGTGTCGGGATCGTCGTTAAACAGCCGCATCACGTCGATATGTTTTAGCCCATTGATCGGGTCACCGCCGATGCCGACACAAGAGGACTGCCCCATGCCCAGCGCGGACAATTGCCCCACCGCTTCGTAAGTCAATGTGCCTGAACGCGACACCACGCCGATGCGTCCTTTTTTATGGATATGCCCTGGCATGATGCCGATTTTGATTTCATCTGGGGTAATCAACCCTGGGCAGTTTGGCCCGATCAAAATCGTGCGTTTGCCCTGCATTTTTTGACGGGTGCGCAGCATATCGTGGACGGGAATGCCTTCGGTGATACAAATCACTAAATCCAAATCCGCTTCCACGGCTTCATCAATCGCCGCTGCTGCAAAGGGAGGCGGCACATAAATCACGGATACGGTAGCACCCGATTGCTGTTTGGCTTCCAGTACGCTGTTGTATATGGGAATACCTTCAAACGACTGACCGCCTTTTTTGGGAGTCACGCCCGCTACAAAACAATTTGCGCCATTGGCGTAGGCTTGGCAATTGATGGTATGAAACTGCCCGACTTTGCCCGTCATGCCTTGGGTCATGACGCGGGTATTTTTATCAATCAAAATAGACATTACACACCTCTCGCTGCTGCGACGACTTTTTGAGCGGCATCCGCCATCTCATCGCCAGAAATAATCGGCAAACCCGATTCCGCCAGAATTTGCTTACCTAACGCGACATTCGTGCCTTCCAGCCGCACCACCAATGGCACGGTCAAATGGACTTGACGTGCCGCCGCCACTACACCTTCGGCAATCACATCGCACTTCATAATGCCGCCGAAAATGTTGACCAAAATCGCTTTGAGATTAGGATTTTTCAACATCAATTTAAAGGCTTCGGTGACCTTTTCGGTCGTCGCACCTCCGCCCACATCGAGGAAGTTCGCAGGGCTGCCGCCGTACAATTTGATGATGTCCATGGTTGCCATCGCCAAGCCCGCGCCATTGACCAAGCAACCAATGTCGCCGTCCAAGGAGATGTAGCTTAGGTCAAATGCCGAGGCTTCGACTTCGGCGGGATCTTCTTCATCCAAATCGCGGTAAGCGACCACTTCGGGGTGGCGATACAGCGCATTGCTGTCAAAATTAAATTTCGCATCCAAGGCGACGACACGTCCATCGCCTGTCAGAATCAACGGATTGATTTCCACCAACATGGCATCTTTTTCCACGAAAGCGCGATACAAGCCTTGCAAAATCGTCACCGTTTCTGCCACCGCCGATTCAGGCAAACCAATGTCGCGTGCCACTTGCGCACCTTCCGCATCGGTCAAACCCGTCACAGGATCAATGCGCACGGTGTGGATTTTTTCAGGTTGATGCGCGGCGACTTCTTCGATTTCCATGCCGCCTTCGCTACTTGCCAACAACGCCACGCGCTGAGAGCTGCGATCCACCACCATGCCCAGATAGAATTCTTTAACGATTTGCGCGCCTTCTTCCACCAACAAGCGGCGCACAGTTTGACCCGCTGCGCCCGTTTGATGCGTGACGAGCTGCATCCCCAAAATTTGCTGTGCCGCGCTGCGCACTTCGTCCAAGGAGCGCGCCACTTTCACGCCGCCGCCCTTGCCGCGTCCGCCCGCATGAATTTGCGCCTTTACCACCCAAACGCTGCCGCCTAATTCGGTCGCAACAGCAACCGCCTCATCGACGCTAAAACACGGTTTGCCCCGTGGAGTCGGTACGCCAAACTGACGCAAAATCTCTTTGCCTTGATATTCGTGAATTTTCATAGTTTTCTCATGGTCTTGATGATAGGCTGAAACGCACCACATAGTGTGTGGTGCGGATTTTACCGACTTTTGAGTGCTTTGATGACAAGATAATCAAAGACGATGAATTAACCTGCTCGTCACATTGCACCAAATCGACTTTGTTATGATTGTGTGTCATTAAGGCGTGCGTTTATCGTAAGCGGTGAAGTGGGAAAACTTGTCCCACACAAGCGGCTAAATCTGCGACAATCCGCGCCTTTTCTGGGGTCGCCCCCTTTTTCCGCCTTGGGAGTAAGCAATGAAATTTCGTTTTCCGATTGTCATTATTGATGAAGATTTCCGCTCTGAAAATGCCAGTGGGCTGGGCATACGCGCCTTGGCTGCCGCGCTGGAAAAAGAGGGTATGGAAGTGTTGGGGGTCACCAGTTATGGGGATTTGACCTCGTTTGCCCAGCAGCAAAGTCGCGCATCTGCCTTTTTGTTATCCATCGACGATGAAGAATTTGGCGCGGGCAGCAAAGAAGAAACCGATCACGCTTTGCGTAATTTACGTGCCTTCGTGGAAGAAATTCGCTTTAAAAACGCGGACATCCCGATTTATTTGTATGGCGAAACGCGCACTTCGCGCCATATTCCCAATAACATTTTGCGCGAGCTGCATGGTTTTATCCACATGCACGAAGATACACCAGAATTTGTGGCGCGCCATATTATCCGCGAAGCCAAGTCGTATCTGGATGCGTTGCCGCCGCCGTTTTTCCGCGCCTTGCTGCATTACGCGCAAGATGGTTCGTATTCTTGGCATTGCCCTGGGCATTCGGGTGGCGTGGCATTTCTGAAATCGCCTGTGGGGCAAATGTTCCATCAATTTTTTGGTGAAAATATGCTGCGTGCCGATGTGTGCAATGCGGTGGAAGAATTGGGGCAATTGTTAGATCACACAGGTCCTGTGGCTGCTTCCGAGCGCAATGCCGCACGGATTTTCAACGCGGATCATCTGTTTTTTGTGACCAACGGCACTTCGACTTCCAACAAAATCGTGTGGCACTCCACCGTCGCGCCTGACGACATTGTGGTGGTGGATCGCAACTGCCATAAATCCATTTTGCACGCGATTATGATGACGGGTGCTGTGCCTGTTTTCTTAACGCCGACCCGCAATCACTACGGCATTATTGGCCCCATTCCGAAAGTTGAATTTGAAGCGGAAAGCATCCAGCGCAAAATCAACGCCAATCCGTTTATCAAAGATAAAACTAAAAAACCACGCATTTTGACTATCACGCAAAGTACCTACGACGGCGTGGTGTATAACGTGGAAATGTTGAAAGAAATGTTGGACGGGCGCATCGACACGCTGCATTTCGACGAGGCGTGGTTGCCGCACGCGGCGTTCCATGATTTTTACAAAGACATGCACGCTATCGGCAAAGATCGCCCATTGGCAAAATCGTCGATGATTTTTGCCACGCAATCCACGCATAAATTATTGGCAGGCTTGTCGCAAGCCTCGCAAATTTTGGTGCGCGAATCCGAAACGCGGAAGTTGAACAAACATATTTTCAACGAAGCGTATTTGATGCACACCTCCACCAGCCCGCAATACGCCATCATCGCCTCGTGCGACGTGGCGGCGGCGATGATGGAAGCCCCTGGCGGCACGGCGTTGGTGGAAGAATCTATCGCCGAGGCGTTGGATTTCCGTCGCGCCATGTTCAAAGTCGATGAAGAATTTGGACAAGATTGGTGGTTTAAAGTCTGGGGGCCTGACAGTATCGCCGAAGAAGGCATTGGGGAGCGGGAAGACTGGGTGTTGAGCGCGGATGATCGTTGGCATGGATTTGGCAATTTAGCCCAAGGCTTCAATATGTTAGATCCGATTAAAGCCACCATCATCACCCCAGGCTTGGATGTGGATGGCGGCTTTGCGGAAAGCGGCATTCCTGCGGCGATGGTGACCAAATACCTCGCGGAACATGGCGTGATTGTCGAAAAATGCGGGCTGTATTCGTTCTTTATCATGTTCACCATCGGCATCACCAAAGGGCGTTGGAATACCTTGCTGACGGCGTTGCAACAATTCAAAGACGATTACGACAAAAACCAACCGTTATGGCGCATTTTGCCTGAGTTTATCGCCGTTCATCCACGCTATGAACGCGTAGGCTTGCGCGACTTATGCCAACAAATTCACGACACTTATACCCAGCACAACGTGGCGCGCATGACCACCGAGATGTATTTATCCGACATGCAGCCCGCCATGAAACCATCCGATGCGTTCGCCAAAATGGCGCATGACGAAATCGAGCGTGTGGAAATTGATAATTTGGAAGGGCGCATCACGGCGGTGTTGCTGACCCCTTATCCACCTGGCATTCCGCTGCTGATTCCTGGGGAAATTTTCAACAAAACTATCGTCGATTACGTCAAATTCGCCCGCGATTTCAACCAGAAATTCCCAGGGTTTGAAACCGATGTACACGGCTTAGTCGCCGAAATGGAGGAAGGCGAGAAGCACTATTTTGTGGATTGTGTGAGGTAGGGGAGGGGGAGAAGAGGGAAGAGCAATGCCTCGCACCCCTTGTTAGGAAGGGTGTTTTTCCCCTTCCCCCTTCCCTACACGAAGGTGAGTTAGTTGCGCCCTGTTTCAGGTAGGGTGATGTTTAACTCTAAGACATCAAACTCATCGTATTCATCGCGCTTGCCCAGATGCACTTTCAATGCGTTGCGATCAACGGGAATATATTTGGCGATCACCGCAAGCAACTCTTCTTGTAAGGCGGGTAGGTAGTCGGGTGGGGCGACATCGCGGCGATCTCGTTTATGTACCAACACAAACTGTAAGCGTTCTTTGGCTTTGGCGGCGGATTTCTTTTCATCGCCGCGTAAATACTCTAAAAGACCATCAATCAGGGACATATTAGCGATCTCCAAATATGCGTTTGAGAAAGCTCACTTTCCCCGTTGTGAAGCGCATAGGCACCGCTTCTCCGATGAAACGCGACACCACATCTTTGTATGCTTCTGCGACATCGCTTTTTTGATGGATGGCGGGGATGCCAGAGTTAGAGGCAAACAGCACGGACTCTGATTCTGGTATCACCCCAATTAAAGGGATGCGCAGCATATCTTCGATGTCCTCCACCTTGAGCATTTCTTCGGCTTCGGCGCGTTTGGGGCTGTAGCGGGTAATCAACAAATGCTCTTCAATGGGCGCGCGTCCCTCCACCGCGCGTTTGGATTTTGCCGCCATGATGCCGAGGATGCGATCCGAGTCGCGTACTGAAGAAACTTCTGGATTGGTGACAACCAGCGCGTGATCGGCAAAATACATTGCCATAAACGCGCCTGATTCAATGCCCGCTGGAGAGTCGCAGATGATGTAATCGAAACTTTCGCGCAATTCGTTCAGAATGCGTTCCACCCCTTCCAAATTCAAGGCATCTTTGTCGCGTGTTTGCGAAGCCGCCAAAATGTAGAGATGTTCGCAATTTTTGTCTTTAATCAAGGCTTGATGCAGCGTGGCTTCACCGTTAATCACATCAATAATGTCATACACCACGCGTCGTTCGCAGCCCATGATGAGGTCAAGATTGCGCAGCCCTACGTCGAAATCAATGACGACCGTTTTATGACCGCGTAAGGCGAGACCGCTGGAAAAGTTCGCGCTGGTCGTGGTTTTGCCCACGCCGCCTTTTCCTGATGTAACAACAATAATTTTAGACACGTAATGTATTCCTGAAAGCTAAATTAGGGGCGCATTTTACGCCGAAGTGCGGCATTGTTTGCATCTGTTTCAAAGAGGACATCGGGGTTAGTAGCTTTGTATAACGAGGCGAGCTTCATCTAAATAGACCTGCACAGGATGATTGCGCACATTTTGGGGAATACCTTCTTCAAACATTTGAAAGCACCCCGCGATGGAGAGTAATTCGGCTTCTAAACTTTGCACAAAAATACGCGCACCTTGGTTGCCCTGTGCGCCTGCCATGGCGCGACCACGTAGGGGAGCATAAACGTGAATATCCCCATCCGCAATCAGTTCAGCACCTGCATTCACAATCGCCAGTACCACGAGATCGGTATTTTCAGCATAAATTTTTTGTCCTGCGCGCACGGGTTTATCTATGACCAATGGCGGGAGGGGCTGGGCGGGCGTGGGGTCTGGGAAAGCCGTGGCATTGCGCAAAGGGGTGTCAGGAAACAAGCTTAATCCTGCTTGTGTGGCGGCGGCTTGCTGCTCCGCAGAACCCCCTAGCACGCCGATGAGCCGCATCCCATGTTCCCACATCAGGGTGGTTAATGCGGCAAAATCAAATTTTGTTGGGCTATTCGCTACGGCTGATAATCCCAGTACCACAGGGGTATGTGAGAAAAAATCGGGGGTTTGGCTCAAGCGTGACGCTAATTGGCGTTTAATTTGAGCCATGTTGTTGCTATGTACGTGAATCACCCATAAAGGGAGATTGGTAATTTTAATTTTGAACGCGGGTTCTGCAAGTGTCATGGTTGTCTTTTAGCGCGCCGAGCATGAATGCACGATGAAATCACAAGGTCAATAAGGCAGTGTATTTTAACGAAAATACGTTTATTTTTCAATGCGCATACGTCGCGCCCAGCAATTCTCATTTTGACCGTAGGTGCGAATTCATTCGCACGGTTTCTCGTGAATAAGGCAAATTTTGTCGCGTTTTTCGCCCTGTCGGGCGAAAAATAAAGGTAAGGCGGGGAGATTTCACCCAAAAGCGTACGAATTTGTCGTACTCACGGTCAAAATGAGAATGGCTGCGGCGGGCGATTACGCTACGCTCATCTGCACCTATGTCCCTGCACTACAAATTAGCCAGGGTGACGACGCGTGCGACACGGAAGCCAATGTCTGGACTGCGATGATCCCATGTTTTGCGGTCACGTGCTGCGCTGCGTAAGGCGGGAGCGGCACTGTCCCATGCGCCACCCCGCACGACGCGCCGACCTTCGCTGCACTCGATGAGCCAAGCACTTCCGTCCTGTGGTGCGCCTTGGTAGTTTTCATGCCAGCAATCTTGTACCCATTCTTGCACATTGCCGTGCATGTCAAATAAACCAAAGGGATTGTGAAGATAGGACCCGACCAATTGGGGGGCCGCATTCTTGGATTGTTCACCGCATCCTATGCAATTGGCTAGATTATTGCCGATGTCCTCTCCCCACACATAGGCGGTTAGGCTGCTGGCACGTGCGGCATATTCCCACTCCGCCTCAGTCAACAGGCGATAGTGTTGCCCTGTGGTTTTACTGAGCCAATCAAGGTAAGTTTGCGCATCATTCCAGTCAAGATTGATGGCGGGTTGTTGCCCACGCGGCCAAGTGGATTCGACATCTTGACGACAGACCTTTGCGGTTGAGCAAGCATCCCACTCAGAAAAAGTGAGTTCCGTTCTTGCCACGGCTAAGGCATAGTTCAGGGTGACGCTATGTTGGGGCGTTTCGGTTTTCTCGTGCGAAACTTCGGTTGCGGCAGCCCCCATGAGCAATTTACCCGTCGGCAAAACCACCATTTCAGGGCAGTCTGGACAGTCACGGAAAATCGTGCCTGGTTTTGTGGATATTTTTTGGATAGGGTGTATGGCGGCTGTTTCTGTTTTAGACGTGTCTGCTTTTGCGATGCCTCGACCTGTTGCTTGACTAGGGTATAGCCACGCACCCAATACAATCAACAAGATGCCAGAAACAAAACCAATTCCTTGGGCAAATTCGCCCAACCATTGTCGCAAGGGGTGACCAAGGAATTTTAATTTAATGCCCACCATCCCAAATAGGGACAGTATTCCGCCTAAAATAACGACTGCAATTGCAATACCACTGAGCATGAAATTTCCTTACGTTGAACGAACAACCAGTCGTGAGACATTTTATACCACTTTATTGAGCAAAGACGAATTCAACGCGGCGGTTTAACTCATGATCCTCTTCTTGATTCCCTAGATATTTCGGTTGCGTCATCCCTTTTCCCTGTGCTTGGAGATGACCTTGCAGGGCTGGATTTTCGATGATGAGCAATGCCATGACACGTTTGGCGCGCCGTTCGGAAAGCTGTTGGTTATAGGTTTTCTTGCCGCGCACATCGGTATGTCCAACAACCCGAATGGTACCGTTATCCGCTTGCAACGAGGCGGCAATTTGGCTTAATTGTTGCTTGCCTGCTTCGGTGGGTTGGTCGCTATTGAACTCGAATAACACGCGGTAATCCACGCTGGGTTCCACCCCTAAATCTCGCATAGAACGCAAAGAGGCTTGCATTTCCGTGGGGCTGAGCGGGCGCAGGTCTAATTGCTGATCTAAATCCTTTTGCAAGGGCGTGACCCAATTGGGCAAGGAAAGTTGATGTTTTTGGGCAAACTCTCTGGCGACTTTAAAGCCGATTAAGGCTTTGGGGCGATTATCACTGCGGTAGTCGTTCTCCGCCAATCTGCCCAAAATTTCCAAGCGCATCATGGGGGGCAGGGCTTGTTTGGTGGCTTGCTCCATGGCATTCATGAGAGCTGTGCGCGCCTCAGCATAGCGAGTACTTGCCATCAACGCCAACCCTTCGCGGTAGTGCATACGCGGGTCATTTGGGCATAGACTGCGGGCTTGTGTATAGTCATTGAGGCGACTGGCAAGCTGGGATTGCCCTTCGGCTTGTTGGGTAATTCGCGCAGCCTCGGTGCAGTCGTCCTCTGCCAATACAGGCACACTGGTCAACAAACTGAACCAGACTAAATTGCGTATCAAATTTTTCATGTTCATCCTTTCAAAGCTCATTTTTTGTGAAATGTGAGACGTGAAATGTGAAATGTGAAACAAACCGTTGCACCCCCACATTCCTCACCTTTCACGTTTCACCATCAATCCTATTTGCCCGTAATCGCAATCGGGAAGTCCGCCACGCCATTGGGGGCGATGCTGACGGGAGATTGTTGACCGTGGGTCAGTTCTTTTACACGTTCGGCGACATAATAATCTAAACCTTTATGTGTGATTTTGCCGCGATTGCCAAAGTCAGCCTTACCACTTAAGCCTTCGACTACCGCTTTGGTAAAGGCTCCGTTGCCCCAAGCGGGATCTTCTTGTGAAGATTGTTTGCCTGTGGAGGCGGCAAACACCACTACGCCATTTTCTGCGGAAGACAGATCATTGACGATCCCATTGGTATCTGCCACGCCTCGCGTTTTAGCGGAACCCAGTGCGTTACCAGAGTGACAAGTATCCACAAAGAAAATCGCCTTGCCCGCCAAGCTGTTTAAGGTGATTTTGATGTCGTTTTGTGCCACACCTGTGCGGAGGAGCTGTGCGGTGTTGACGTTGTGCGGCAAAAAGTAATAGTTGCCGTTATTGTCATTGAGACCATGCCCCGCCAAGAACATAATCCCCACGTCACGTGAAGTGACCTGAGATTTTAACCATTCCAAACCATCCAACACGTCATCTTTACCTGCATTTTCATCCGTCAACAACTTCACCACCACATCGCCATACAATCTGCCTTTTTGTTTTTGCAAGACCGCCGCAAAGTCGCGCGCATCTTTAGAGGCTAAGCCTAAGTTGTAATCCGCATTTTTGTATTTCGATACGCCCACCGCCAAAACATAAAGCTTAGGTTTGAACAGCGTTTCTTCAGATTGAATCGCACGCGCCCCGCCCCATACCACGTTCACTTTGCCTGCAACCGATACGCCATTTCTGTTTTCGGCAAACAGGGCAATTTCGCTATCCGCCTCAGGGATTTTGATCTCGATTTCGCGTGTAGGATCCGTGGGGTTGTCTTTGCGGGCTAAGCCACGTTCGACCGTCACCGCCTGTCCGTTAATCCGCACCCGCACCGAGGTCACAGGCGCGTCGTCTGGGCTGCGTACTGAGTATTTAATTTTGATGGTGGTGGAGCTGACGGTCATGCCTGGTGGCGACAAGATGGTAATGACAGGTGGCAAAACGGCCGTAATGGACTGGGTTTGCTCTCTGCGTCCTGTTTCTTGGTTGGCCTGTTGCAAAGCCGCATCGGCGGTGCCTAAATCCAAGACCTTACTAATGACATCGGGGCGATAGAAACGGTCACGGAAACGGGATGCAGGGAAGAAGTCAGCGGCTTGGTCTTTGCCGTTGTTGACATGCCAACCGATCAAGTCTTCCGCGCCAGGGCTGGCATCGTAATAACCATTTGGTGTCCACATCACCCAACGTTTTCGGTCAGGGCTAGGGTATAACGCGAGTTGCTCTTCGCCGTCGCTCACGCGATGCCAACGTATCGTGCCATCACTATAGCTGGCAACTACCCAACGACCATCTTGGGAAGTGTTCACCCCCCACGCTGAACCTGGCACAGGTTTTTCCCAAACTTGTTTGCCTGCACCATCAAAAGCACGCAATCGCCATTCTGTCCCCAGTACAAAACCCACGGAATCAAAGCGCATCGCCACGCTACGCGAGCGTTCATTTGACTTGAGCGTCAAAGAGCCGTTATTCAGCTTGGGATCTAGATAGTTTTTCCAATTGGTGACGGTCAATGCCGAGGTGGAAATCACAGGTGAATACAATCCACTGGCATCTTCGGACAAGAAAGCGCGGCGTTGAACATCAAATACCACGGGGTCTTTGCCGTAATTCAAATAACCAAAACGAACTTGAGTGGCGTTGCGAGATAGCTTAAAGCCTTCATAATTGGAGCGAAAATCGACCACAGGCGCGCCGTGGTAAAGCACTTTTTCGCCTGATGAATTCAGCACGCCCCAGCTGGGTTCGCCCGTGCTAAAAGCGACTTTATCGCCAGGCAGGGGGGATAAAAACATAATGGTGTCGCTCGATACAGGCCAATCGACATAACTGCCCGCACTAGCATCAGTGGCACTCCAGCGGCGAATAAAACGTTTGTCACCGTTTTGTGACGAGCCTGCGGCATACAACCAGTTGTCATTGTTTGACCATGCGGTGCATTGCATAGAGGCTTTTGCGCCTGTAATGTCAGGGGAATAGCGCAAAGACAGGTTGCCGCCATCCAAGACGCTAATGGTGTTTTTGTCGTAGAACCCAACCGCGACGCGACGACCGTCATGAGAAAACACGGTTGATCCAGGGTCGGTACCGCCAGCGGCTTTTTCTTTGCTAATCAAATTGAGAGAGTTGTCGCTATAACGATAAATCCGCACATAGCCATCTTCACTGCTGGTAATCAGTCGTCCATCGTGGCTAAAGTGCGCACTGAAACTCGCCCCACCATAATCCTTATCTTCAGCCACAACTTTACCTGTCGCAGCCGACATCAAGCGTATCCCATGCTTTAAGGTTAGCGACACCGCAATCAGTCGATTGTCGGGCGAAAAAGCCAGATGATTGACCACGTTTGGCAGGCCTAACAAGCGGTGTATCATGCGTCCACTGGCGCGATCAAATAGGTAGGCTGAATTATCCGAGTCATCCGTCCAGCCCCCCGTGGCAACCAGCTTACCATCGGGTGACATGGCAACAGCATTGAGTTTGCCAATGTTGCCCAAGCCAATGGGCGGGCGCAAGGTGCTAACCAAACGCCCATTACTCAAATCCCACACCCGCACGGTCTTGTCATCCGAAGCCGTTGCTAGCCAACGCCCCGCTTCATCAGAGGCAATCCGTCGAATCACTGCAACGTGATCCCCCGTGTCAATGCGTAAAATGGGTTCAGTGGGCATCGTATCCGCAAGTACCTGCGTACTCGCGAACAAGCATAAAAACATCCAATGATGTGATTTTAATAGCGGTTTTACATTCATGACGCGCTCCTTTGCCTTGGCAAAATTAGGGGATAGATTATTTATTTTTGATTTGTTTACGCCATGCTTCATGGGTTAAGCGATCTGACATGGGGTGTTTGAATTCGTAATGACTAAACCATGCCCCTCGTGCCGTGCCTTGTGTGTCAATCTCTGGCAAACCGATGGCTTCTTCAACCACTAATTTGTCAGCGGGGTTGGTTTGCACGTCAATGACGATAGGTGCATCTTTGGCTTTGGTTAAGGTCAGCAGTGTTTGATCCAACGCATTGAGGTAGGATTCCTCTTCTTCATTCAAGCTACCCTCTGCTTTATCCGCCAATTGCTCTAAGCGGGTCGTGATATTGATAAATTGTTGCCATGTTTGGGCATCGCCATGAGCAAGATGTTGTTGCGCCAGTTGAGAAAGCGCGTGATAAAACGCTGCTCCACCCAATAATTTTGCGCCTGCCCGTGCAACCACTTTAGTCGAGCCTATGAATTTGCTGCCTGCGCTAGAAGGTTGTTTGGCATACAGGGCGTTGATATTGCGCTGCCATGTCCAAAAGCCCAGCATACTGGTAAGTTGTCGCGTGGGAGCTTCACTTTTTTGCGTAAATACATTGTGCATAAACTGCATTTGCACACCACTCAAGCCTGCATCATTTTGTAACAGACTTTGTGCGCGTTTGCCAGCCTCGGTATAGCCTGTGTATAAATGATCTCCCTCGCGTTGACTTAGCCAGCGTGCCGTTTCAGACCCCAGCCAGCCCATGACTTCCATGCCGCTGACGTAACCCTTCGCCTGAATGCCATCTAACCGCGACACCGTCCATGGTTGGATGCAGTTGATCGTACCGCAAGGGCTCATGAATTGTTGGGTATTGGGATAAAGCACGGCTTGCGTCGCCATGCTGTCTGGATTGAGCGTGCCTGGAATAAGTCGCCAGCCGACGGCGATATCTGCCAGTTTCTGATTTTTGTCTAGCTTGCCTGTATCCACGGGAAAGTCGATGACTTGCGGGAGTTTGCCCGTTTTTTGAGCGTATGCCAAAAGTGCTGCGCCGTATTGACTGCTTTCTTTTACGCCGATTAAAGCCAGTGGCACATCTTGTGCGCTTAAGTCCCCCGCTGCACCGTACTCCCAATTGCTTGCTTGATTCAGGCTGTCGAAGTGTGCTTTCAGAAAAGGATTTTTGTTGATGATTTGTGAGAGACGCACCGCGAGTTGCGTCATTTGCTGGGATTTTTCAGGGCTGACACCTGTTGCCAAGCTGGGTTGGACAAAGAAGTTAACGGAATTGGCGTAACGATAGGCGGTGAAAAAATGTTGTAGCGATTCGGACATCGTATAGCGTCCACGCGGCTTAAATTGCGAATAATCCAAGGGAATGCCCCACACAGGAGATTCCGCCACCCCCGCCGCTTGTTGGATCAATTCCCATTCTTTTTGCACATGTGCGGGGGATTTTTTAGCCAATTCCCCTGTTTGCATGGCTTGCAATAAGGTCAAATAATCTCGCCCTAACTGACCAATGGCATCACTTTTATCGGCTGCCAGCTTTTTTTGCAACCCATTGAGCAAAGCTTGAAAGGCAGGGATCACGATTTTAGCTTCTGCCTGTTGATTCAGTTGTTGGCGCAGCAGGCTATAAGAGACTAAGAGCAGATCAGGGGTCACCAAGTTGGCGATGTCTCGCTCTCTATTTCCTTGATAAACATCGAATAAGCCTTGCGGGGCGACCGATTCCGCTTGTGCGGATAACGGCAATAACGCGACACACAACATCGCACAAATAGTAGGACGAAACATCATAGCGTGACTCTCCTAAAAAGCAGGCATCTTTTATCGTGAAAGGATGCGGGTTTAATGTACAAAACATCAAGCTTGGCAAGCAGCAAGGCGCGATTGTACCGTATAAATTGTGGGGATACGGTGAATTTCAGGGGCTAAAATTGTGTAGGTATTCAATCATCGTGTATTGTGTGAACCGACTTGTGATGTCTCGCCATGTCAGGCGCGCGATTGTGCAGGTTGTGTGCTATCTTTCACCCCACTCTATTTTCCATATTTATCTAATGCTATGAGCCTATTTGCTTTGATCGCGGCGTTATTGCTAGAGCAACTCCATCCTTTGTCATCGCGTCAATACCTGTTCAGTTGGTTGTCGCGGTATGTCCATTTTTTTCAGCAGAAGTTCAATGCGGGTGAACAAAAACACGGCAGAATTGCGTGGTTGTTGGCGGTATTGCCACTGACCAGTGCGGTGGTCGTGATATTTTGGTTGCTACATCAGCTCAATCCGTTATTGGCGTGGTCATTCAATGTGTTGGCATTGTACATGACCATGGGATTTCGCCAATTTAGTCATTACTTTACCGATATTTATCAGCGGTTGCGTGCAGATGAATTGGGGGCGGCGCAGCAAACGCTGGCGACATGGAGCGGGATGGCAACGCATGAACTGAATCAAGAAGAAATAGCGCGCGTCGCCATTGAACAAGCCTTGTTGTCCTCGCATCGCAATGTGTTTGGGGTCATTGTGTGGTTTGTTTTATTTAGTGTTTTGGGCATAGGGGGCGCGGCAGGGGCATTGCTGTATCGTCTAGGACAGTTTTTAGGCACGCAGTGGGGCGATGCCGATGAGGCTGAATTTGGTGCCTTCGGTGAATTTTCCCGTCGTGCCAATTATTATTTGGAATGGTTGCCGATTCGGCTCGCGGCACTGACTTTTGCCATTGTGGGTGATTTTGAAAACACCGTGTACTGTTGGCGCGGTCAAGCGGCGAATTGGGCGGATCGCGAAATCGGCATTTTGCTCGCCAGTGGCGCGGGTTCGTTGGGGGTGAGGTTAGGAATGCCGCTCCCGCAAGCAGGATTGCTATTGGATCGCCCCGAATTAGGGGTCGGAGACGATGCCGATGCGGATTTGATGCAAAGCACCGTTGGATTGGTGTGGCGCGCCGTTCTGTTTTGGTTGGTATTATTGACGCTACTGACGTTAACGCATTTACTCGGCTAAGTGGTTGCGTACAAATAAATAGGTATTGAGTTGTTAGTCGCTAGTTTTTAGTTGGCGGGATGGAAAATTTATCTCACCTGATTGAATATATTGTAAAAAATATAGTATCGAGCAGCTTCCAAGTATTATCTAGCGACTAATAACTAACGACTAACAGCTTAAAATACCCGAAAATTTAGGTGCGGACACGAATGGCACTTACTTAAGCCAAATCATCGGCAAACTCCCTCCCCTTCAAGGGGAGGGTTGGGGTGGGGATGGGGGTGTGTGCAGAGAACGAACCCATCCCCATCCTAATTGCCCCCTCGCTT
>JBASWK010000102.1:0-2277 GCA_049276435.1 Gallionella sp.
TCAGGGCAATTCAACATCGTGTCCATGCACCATGAGCAATCCGCAGCCTTCGCCGCCGAGGGCGTGGCGCGTTATACCCGAGGCAAAACGGTGGCGTTGGCAATGGGGACGAGCGGCCCTGGGGCGACCAATCTCATCACGGGCATCGGTAGTTGTTGGTTTGATTCCGTGCCTTGCTTGTTTATCACGGGGCAAGTCAACACGCGAGAACTTAAGGGCGACCGCGCCATTCGCCAACAAGGTTTCCAAGAGCTGGACATTGTCGAAGTCTCGCGTTCGCTGACCAAATATGCAGTGAGAGTGGATAGGCCAGAAGACTTGTTGCCCGCATTGCATCAGGCTTTGTCTTTGGCCCTAAGTGGCAGGCTGGGCCCCGTGCTGATTGACATTCCCAATGATGTGCAACGTGCCGATGTGCCAGATGCACTGGTAGCGCAGTGGTTAAACACCCCGCTCAACATCGACACGGCAGCCGAAGCGGATCGTCTCGCGCTGCACACGTTGAGTGAGTTATGCGCGACCGCTCAACGTCCGTTGATTTGCATCGGAGGCGGTGCGCGTTGGGCGAATGCGATGGATGACTGGTTACAAGCAGCCGAGGCACTGGGTATTCCTTACGTCTCAACCTTGATGGGGCATGAGCGGGTTGTGGCACGCCCGCACTATTTCAATATGATCGGCAGTTATGGCAATCGTGAAGCCAACTTTGCGGTGCAGCATTGCGACTTGTTGATCGTGATTGGGGCGCGCTTAGATGTGCGCCAAACGGGGTCGGATATGGCAGACTTTGCCCGTCAAGCGAAGGTGGTGCAGATTGATATTGATCCTGCCCAATTGAATAATCGTGTGCAAGCGGATTTGAGTATTTGCACGACAGCCAGTCGCTTCTTTGCAGCCTTTCCTTTGCGTGCGGACACCTTTCCTTGTTTGGATAACACTTGGTTTAGTCAGCTTGCGCAGCAACATAAACTTGCCTCGCGTAATGAATATGCCGATTGGACCATTAGCCCTAGTGTGTTGTTTAACACCTTGAATCGCACCTTGCGGCATCAACACGTTGATTATGTGTGCGATGTCGGCAATCACCAGATGTGGGCGGCGCAAAGTCTGCGCTTGTCTGTCAATCAAGCCGTGCATTACAGCGGCGGCATGGGGGCGATGGGCTTCGCGCTCCCCACGGCTTTAGGTATTGCGATTCAATCGCAGCGCAAAGTGGTGGTGATTACGGGCGACGGCAGCTTGCAAATTAACATTCAAGAATTGGATACACTCAATCGTTTGGGGCTGGATGTCACCATCATCGTGATGAACAACACAGTATTGGGCATGGTCAAAAACTTCCAAGATATGTACTTTGATGGACGCGATCAATCCACCCGCAAAGGGTATAGCAGCCCCGCTTTCAACAAAATTGCCGAAGCTTACGGTATCGAAGCACATCGGGTGGAAAACGAGGCAGATTTGATTCAGCTATTAGAACAAACCGCCGAGCAACACACCCCGCGCTTAATTGAAGTGATGATGGTAGGTGCAACGGAATGTCGTCCCCGTTTGGCATTTGGTGCTAAGTTGGACGAGCAACTGCCTAGGTTGAGCGACTAGACCGATGAAGATCGCCATCCTAGGGGCAACCAGCCAAATTGCCAAAGACTTGATCGTGTCGTTTTCACAGGAAACAGACAAGCAACTGTATTTACTCGCCCGTTGTCCCGCCGAGGTGCGAACGTGGCTGGCAAGTGTTGGGTTGGCGGGACGCTATGTAGTGGATGACTTTGCGACCTTTGCACAGCACAGCTACGATGCGATTATAAACTTTGTGGGGGTTGGGAATCCTGCGCAAGCGGTGGCAATGGGCAATACTATTTTTGACGTGACCTTGCGCTTCGATGAGCTGGTGCTGGATTACCTGAAGACGCATCCGACCTGCCGCTATTTGTTCTTAAGCAGTGGCGCGGCTTATGGTTCAAACTTTACCGAACCCGCCAATCGGGACACGCCCGCCCGCATTGACCTCAATCATCTCAAACCGCAAGATTGGTATGGGGTGGCGAAACTGCATGCTGAATGTCGTCATCGTGCGCACCCTGATTTAGCCATTATCGACATTCGCGTATTCAATTATTTCAGTCATACCCAAGACATGTCTGCACGCTTTTTAATCACCGACATCCTGCGCGCCATTCGGGACAATACGGTGTTGCAAACCTCGTCTGACTTTATGGTGCGCGATTATTTACACCCCTCAGATTTTTATGGTCTCGTGACTGCCTTGCTCAA
>JBASWK010000103.1:0-19456 GCA_049276435.1 Gallionella sp.
ATTCTGCCCGCTCTGCCGCAAGCAACGTCACTTTATATAGCTTCACCGAGTATCCTTCGCCTTCTTGAAAAAGAGGACAAAAGTATAGCTTAATCTATGCGGCAGGTCGCGCATGACGCGACACTAGGTCTAATCGTTCAATGGCTTTTGCGGGTAATCCTAGCGAATATGGATGCCGCTCTAACTCAGTTTCGTAGCGCGATACATTTACAAAAATGCTGGAGCTATTCCCTACCAACAAAGTTATTTTGACAGTTGCATCCAGCTCATCCGAAAAACTCATCAATTTTTCAATGTCTCTTTCAAGGTCTATCAACCTGATTTCAGCCGAGCCGTTGTTGAGCAAAGGAATGCTGCGTTTTACGAATAGTTGGCTATCCCGCGTGCTGCGCTTGCCATTTTGTGTGAGGGTGAATTCTAGGTCATATCGTTTGGGACGATCTGGGTTTCGGTCAAAAATCCGCAACCGTGTCCCCGTCAAATGATGCAACGCCAGTTTGCTGCCTTCCCGCAGTATTTTGCCGTGGGCATCAAAAAAACGTCCGCCTGTGCTGGGAAAAGGCAAGCTAAGGCGTAACTCACGAGGGTAATTTTGCCAGCGCAAAGTCATATTGATAACTTCGGGGGGCGTATCACCCGCGTGTAATTGAAGTTTTACACCACGCGGCGTGGATTCTTGTTTGCAGCTCAACTCAGACGCATCCACAGCAACTTGGATATTGCCCCAGTTGGCTAATTCAATCACACCCTCACTGCTGGACATCCCCGATGAAAAGTTGACGCGTGCATTATTGCCCAGCACCGTCAAGCGGAAACGTGTTTGCCGTTCACCCTCTTTAATCAAGTAAACGTCCATCAAGCCTTTGGCTAATTCGGGTTGCTCGATGCGTTTTTGTGTTCCTGCCACAAACCAATCCAAAGCTGTTTTTTGGACAGCGTACCGCTCTCCTTCAGCGGAATAACGGTAGAGCCTAGGAAGTCCCAGAAAAACCAAGGGTGGACTAGACGAATATGGCAGGCGACTGCCTTCCCACACATAGTTTTCGCTGGTATCACTCACTTGTTTGGTGCGTACCCGATAACGCTGCTCGTCGCCTTCCAGTATTATCTCGCCGCGCACTTGATAGAGCTGACGCGCTGCAATGTCGTCGCAATGTCCAACAAAATCAGCTTCACCATTGCTGGCATCTATTGTCCAACCATCGGGCAAGGCAATCCATGCCGCTTCTTCAGGCACACTTACCCTGCCCGAAGCAACCCATTGCAATTGCTCATCACGCGAAACGAAAATCCACGGCTGGTCTTGAGCAAGTTCGGCTCCACCGACAACAGGCAATGGCGTGCCGATCTCCCTTCCGCTTTGCTCGCACAAATATAACAAATGTTCAGCGCGAGCGGTTTCGCCAGTCAACACGCAATTTTTACCTGTCAAAGTTACGGTATCTGCCCCAAAAGTTTGACGACCTGTACAAAACAGCAGGCGGGCATTGGCATGAATATCTATCAAAAAATAGCGCGGCAAATCAGAGAGTTTAAAGAGCGTCTTCAATTCATCAATGGCTAACTTTTTGGGTAATACCAATACCGAGCGCAGCGCGTATTGCTCACCCACTTTCTTAAGCTCCCGAACGACTTGGAATGCACCTGTCGTAGCGCGGGGCATTTGCAGTGCAGCTTCCTTCACTAAGCCAATCAAAAGCGTTTGTGCGGCATCATCTTCAAGCGAAAGTGGGAATCGTTCACGCCAATCAGGAGCTTTAGCATTCAATACACTTACGGGGTCAATTTCCCCTGAAAGGTGAAAATCTTGCTTCAACGTCAATACTGCGGAAACAATGTCGGCAATCAGCGAATAGACTTCTTGCTTTTGTACGCTTTTTGCCCGCTCTTCAATGGCATTGATGATTTGCTCTCTGTCCCAATGATAGCGAGCTGCTTGACGCAACATGGCATCCATCATGTCGGACAACTTCCCTTCGCCTAGACCAATAAAATGCAGTGGCAATCCTCCATGTGCCACGATTGCGCCAAAGAATTTTTTGCCTGTCCCTTCTGGACGATGCCCCCAATAAGCAAACCCGCGTTCCACGCACGCTGTCCTGATGGTGGTATTCAGCGTATCGCCCCCTTCACAAAATGTATCGAGAATTGACGACCATTTCCACGCCCCACCCTGATATTCACGTCGCCACCATTCGGCTGCATAGAGTACAAACAACGCTGAAAAATCTCGCATACGCTGGGCAACCGAGTCCAAGTCCCCAAATTCAGTCGCAAAACCAAGCATCTGACGTAGCGATTGATATTCTTCATTCGTTACACGATAGGCATAAAGCATTCGACCGTCAGCACGCTCTAAGCCTCTTGTTTTCAATAGTTCAAGCAGATGTTTTTCTGGAGTCACAAGGCATCTTTCTGTGATTTGTCAGCGGGTGACGAATAATCCTCTCATTTTGTCATGGTTTCAATTTTTGTTAGCGAAGTGTTTCTTTGGAATGTGAATATTTTCTGCTAGGCTGATCGCTTGAATAGTTAAAAGTGTGATGTCATGTTGCCACGAAAAAAGCTGGATATAGGGTGGATGGATTTGGGATTGGGTGGGGTGCGTTGTCTTTTTCCGCCTAACCGCCACGCCATGCAAAGCCGTGTGGAGCAAGGCGAAAATACCTTAGCCGCGCTGTCTGTGCGCACGGGATTTGATTTGTTGCTACAACATCTCGCTTTGCCACGCGGCAGTGAGGTGTTGCTGTCAGCGATTACCATCCGCGATATGGTCAGTATTATTGAGCATCACGGCTTGTGTCCCGTGCCGATTGACATCGACCCCAACACTTGCGCACTTGATCTTGACCACCTTCGCCGCGCCATTAGCCCTAATACCAAAATCATTTTGGTGGTGCACTTGTTTGGCAGTCGCATGAACATGGACAACATCATTGCAATTACGCAACAACACCCCTTGATGGTGATTGAAGATTGCGCGCAAGCGTTTATGGCGGATGGTTATCGTGGACATTCGCGCACGGATGTCACCTTATTCAGCTTTGGCTCCATCAAAACCGCCACCGCGTTGGGCGGCGCGTTATTGGTTTTTCGGGATCAGGCACTTTGTCAGGCGGTGCGTGTGCTGCAAAGCCAACTCCCGCTGCAATCACATCGCCTTTATTTTGGGAAAATTCTCAAATATGCCGTGCTTAAGTTGCTTTCGTATTCCGTGACTTATACGACTTTCGTTGCCGTGTGCAAACTATTCCGTACTTCACATGACCGCCTGATTAGCCAAGCGGTGCGGGGCTTTGCAGGGGGTGAATTGATCCAGAAAATCCGTTACCAACCTTCGGCAGCCTTACTCGCGCTGCTCCATCGTCGTTTGCAACGCTACCGCCCCGTTGATTTGCAAGCCCGTATGCGCGCCGCTCAACAATTGGCGGCTTTGCTACCTGACTTGCCCATGCCAGCGCGTCATGCCACGCATCACACGCACTGGGTTTTTCCCTTGCAAAGTCCAGATCCCGAACAATTGGTACAACATCTGCTAACACAAGGATTTGATGCCACGCGTGGCGCATCCAGTATGTATGCCGTGCCAAGCAGCACCCCACTCGCCGCTGGGCAAATAATGCAACAAATGCTCTACCTCCCTGTTGATGCGGGCGTATCCGATCGTGATGTGCGAAAGTTGGCGAGTGCCGTGTTACAACATGAAAATGCGCGCCAAAGAGAGGCGCGCATTGAGAAGTAGTTGCGTATAGAGAGTTGGTCGTTAGTTGTTAGTCGGCGGGGTGTGGTTTTAGTGTACTTATATGAATATATTGCAAAAATCGTGTACGTACTGAATTCCCGCACTCCACTCCAACTAACAACTAAAACTCCCTATACCGAATAAGGCGCGCTGATCCAGCCTTGCAACAAGCCTACTTCCGCTTCGGTTAAGTAGCTGAATCCATGGTCTAAATCTTGCGCTAATTGGTAGGCGATTTTGCTGGGGGTGAGGGTGCCTGCGACGAGGTGGAAGTACCAAGCGGTTGGGTAACCCGCCGCACGACCAAAGGTGCGTAGTTGGTCAGACAGGGCAACCCCCGTCAAGTTGGTGTTCCACTGGAAGGATCTTAGTTCGCGGGCATGGCGCGAGACCAGTTGGGCTGAGACGGCTTGATTGCGGTAGCGGTCTTGGTATTCGCGCAGCGCGACAATCCAATGGTCGCTAAAGTGTCCGCGCGTGTTGCAGTGTCCCCACTCATACAACAGGCGTGGCAAGCCACCGCCTGCGGTGACAGAAGCGCGTGCAATCACTTGGCGCATATCGAGTAAGCGACGGAAGCGATAGCGCGGGGCGGCGACGGCTTGGGCATCCAATACCACAGGGGCAATCGGTTCGAGCAGTTCTTGCAAATCTTCTGGCGGACGAGCCGCATCCATTAACTGACGATCCAGCACTTCTTGCAGTTCTTCCACTTCAAGCTGCATAAAGTCTGCGGGAGCGGTGCTATAGGCGGCAACGAAATAATGGGTGCGCCCTGTGTGGCGCGTGACCAACAACCCCGCATCCAGATAGCGTTCAACCAGCTCACTCATCTCGCCCTCACACTCCGCGAGTTCGGCTTTTGCCCACGTTTCTAAATTTGCCATCACGGGTTCACCTTTGGCGGTGATCACCCCGCCAGGGCGATACCAACCACCGCGATTTAGCGCGTAGTGGAAATGACAATCTGGGCGGATGCGATTGGCGATTTCTAACAATGCGCTGTGATGCGGACGCGGCGGAATCGCTTCGATTTCTGCTGCCAAATTGTGTAGTTTCACTTCGTCCAGCGTGTAAATGCTCATGTGTTTCCCCCTTGTCTAAATTCCTCTAATCGCTGCTGCACCACGGTGCGCACATCCGATTCCACATCCTGTAATAATACGGCAATCGCATCCAGCGGTGCGCGTTGGGCGACTTCCAATCGCACCACCCAATCCTCGTCCCCCAATAATTTGGTCGCATCGTCTGGCAATAAACGCGCGGCAACGATACGCCTGACTTCTGCATCTTGATCTTTTAGCATCAAATTGAGGGCAAAAGGGGGCAAACGCCGTGCGACTTCTTTACGTACTTCACGATCTTCATCGTGTGCCATGCCGCGCAACTGCCCTTGCGGCAGCCGTTTGGCGACTTGCAGACGCACTAAATAATCTTCGTCGTCCAGCAAACAATGCAGTTGTTCGGGCGCAATCCGTTCTGCCACCGTCATGCGGACTTCCCGATCTGAGTCCGCGAGATAATCGGCCAACTCCGTGATGGGCAATCGACTCGCCACCACGCGCCTCACCACTTCATCAGGGTCACGCGGCAGCTGGCGCACGACTTCTAGCGGGGCATAACGCGCCGCAATCGCCCGTCGTTCCCAGAATCCATCCGTTAAACAGCTTTGTGCCAATTGCGGGTTGCGTCGTAAAAAGCGGTCTATTTGTCGCCCACTTTGCGCCATCAAACAAATATCGCCCACCTCGCATTTGCCAGCATCCAGCAAGGCACGATGCGGGCAAGTCGCGCAACCGACGAACACCGAAAGGGGCGATGCAGGGGAAGACGGTTTCGGCATTTATTTTCTCAATTCTCAGAGTTATCAGCGTGAATGCGTGGTGTAAAAGCAACCAACGTGCCATCTTGTCCTGTCGTGCGCAAATCCAGCAAAGACAGGAATAATGAGGCGAATAGCGTGAATCAAAAGAGGCATTTTGTCGTAATCACAACAAAATTTTAGGTATCAAACCCGCAATTTACCTTGGTGATTGAGCGGCAGAATTGACGCGTGAACAAATTCAAACCAGAAAAAATCAGGCGTGCTGCGCATACTGCACGCCTATCCAGCAATCACAAGGGGAGTGTTCCCGTATTGATGATGCCAGAAGTGGAATAGACCCACGAATAAGCACCCTCGCCTAAGTTTTCGGGTATTTTAAGCCGTTAGTCGTTAGTTATTAGTCGCTAGATAATACTGGGAAGCTGCTCGATACTATGTTTTTACAAGATATTCACGTGGATGAGAGAAATTTTCCATCCCACCAACTAAAAGCTAACGACTAGCGACTAACAACTCAATACCCAATTATTTGTACGCAACCGCTTACCCTACATCACTATCGCGCTCAAAACAACCGCCGTCACTTGCTTGAGTACCGCAATCGGCCGTGCATTGTTGATGTTGCCTGAACCAGTGGGGTCAACCAGCACGGTGGTATTGCCATTGGCGACGGTAGTGAACACATAGTTGCCGATGGTCGTGGCATAGCCTGCGGGGAGCATGGATGACAACATCAGCTTGTCACCCGTTAAGCTATTGAAATCGGTGATGCTGTCTATGCCGTTGGTCACGGCTTTGAACACGAAGCGATCGGCTCCCGCCCCTCCCGTGAGCGTGTCATTACCGCCTGCACCCGTTAACGTATCATTACCGACACCGCCCACCAACGTGTCGGCGTTTGCCCCACCGACCAAGGTAAGATTGCTTGAGGCCGCAAGTGCTGACCGCATCGTTTGATACCGCCCCTGTGCTTGAGCCAGTGACAAGACATCAGAGCGCAATTCAAACTCGTCAATGAGTCCCGCAAAGGAAGCCGCTGTGTAGCCACCTATCGCGGGATTCCACGCCCCCACGGGTTTGCTCATGCCCGTCACCTTCAACGCGCCATCTTGTACCCCATCCAGATAGAGCCTCGCCTGTTGCGTCAGCGAATCATAGCTCAACACCAACTGATGCCAATTGGTGTCCGCGATGATGCGAGTGCCAATCAGGGTATAGATAACACCAGCGGGATTGGTGAAGGTAAACTGGACATGCCCCGTCGCGTTAAGCCCCGAGTTCCACGCTTGATTAAGGTCAAAGAAACGCCCCGCAGCGGGTACTGCGCTATCCGCTTTGAAATCCAACGACAGACTCAGTTGATTCAGTCTATAGATTTGCGGAACGTTTTTACTGCTCAAGGTAATGACCGATCCTGCGGCAGTGGAATGAAAAGCTCTTCCCGCTGTCAGTACATTAACCCCCGCACCCGTCGTATAGGCAGCGGTGGTTGTCGGCGTTTCCTGATAACTGGAAAGATCGGTGACGGCGGTTGTACCGAACGCGAGTTTCAACAATTGTGGGTTGTTGATTTTGACCTTGGCGTAGTTGACATTCGACACACCACTTGGAAGGGTTACGGTGAGACTCACGGTGTACAAGCCATCGGTCGGGTAAACGTGTTGCGCGGTGATACCTGTCGCGGTGCTGCCATCACCAAAGTTCCAAGTGAAGGTTGCTTGTCCTGCCGTGAGCAAGCCGCCCGCATGGGCACTCAGGCTGGCATCAAAAGCATAGCGGTTTACATTGCCAGCCACGATAGTTGGTGTGGTGAACAATGCGGTCAGTGCCGCAGGGTTAGATTTAAACGTGGTGATGGCAGCCCCTTGCTTTGCCAACGCAATCGCCCCATTCGGTTTGGCTTGCAGGTCTGCGGTACTGGCGGTTCTGCCGCCTAATCCATCGACAAACAGGTTGCCGATGTAGCTGGCAGCGGCAGTGGGGTCGGTGTTTTGCACCAGCAGGTTATTGGTATTGTTCACCAGCACGGTCGCGTAGGAAGGAACAACGGCTCTGGCAATATTGTTCCTGATGATCACATTGGTTGAGAAGCCGTTTAACACCGTCAAGGGATTGGTGACACCCCCATCCACCTTGATCTGCGGGGTACCCAACGTCTGAACATTGGTATTGCCCACATTGGCATCCATGTTGGGTAGCACCGTGTTGTTTTGAATAGTCAGTCCCGTCGTCGGACCCACCGTGATGCCGTGTCCGTCGTGGTTATGCACCAGATTATTTTCGATCAGGATATTCTGATAATTCCAAGTGGCATTTTTCGTCCCCATATCCACCACTTCGTTGCGCAAGAAAATCCCCTGCGACTGATCGCCCGCGCCGTTGTTCAAAATATTGCCGCGTATCGTGATGTTGGTTGATACGCGCGCCGTCCCCACTGACATCAGTTGAATCATGTCGCGGTGATCAAGACTGGCGGGTGCTGCCAGATGATCGTGGAAAAAGTTATTCTCGATCAACATGTTCACTACACCCGCCATATCCAGCATATCGGTGCGCATGCTGTACGCATTATTAGCGCGCACCGTAATGCGGTCACATTCACTGAACACCATACCGTTTCTAAAGTGGGAGATGAGATTGTTTACGACCAAAACATCCTGCGAATTGGCGACTGAAAAGCCGCGCCCCGCACCGCTGCCGACAAAGCCAGCTGGTTCCGTGGCGGGCGGCACCACCCAGGTTACTGCATCGCCTGCTTTGACTAGCGAACCCCTAATCACGCTGTTGCGCACCGAAATTTTACTGGCTTTGAAAATATAGACTGCGGGAATATTAATACTGGTATCGGTTGGCAGCAGCGGGCTGTTCACCGTCACCGAATCCACCACCAAATTGGACACGCCATTTTTGAAGGTGAGCGAAGAAAAAGTCGCATAGCTCGCACGACTGGTCGTGACCGCTGATTTGATCGTGACGGGGGTGGTGTAGCTATAGGCTGCGCCACTTAGGCTCAGTGCGCCGTAGTTGCCCGTTGCGCACAAGATCAATTCACCGCCTTTAGCACTCGCCAATGCGGCCAATAGTTGCGTCGCGTTGCTGACTGAAATCGTCACCCTTGGCGTAGGTGGGGTGACAGCGGGGGCAGCACCAAGTGTGGGGGCAAAGGAAAGAGCCAGAAGAAGATCCGAGGAGGGGGCAACCACAGGAATCACACTCATGGGAGGAATCCCCCCACCCGCTTGCCCTCCACCGCCGCCTCCGCATCCAACCATAAACAGACTGGCGAGCAGCCCCCATGTGAGACCTGTTTTATTTATTTTGGCAAAAGTCAATTTCATCGTGCGCTCCCCGTAAAGTCGTTAGCCGTTCATTTTTAGTTGATCGTGATCGGGATGAATCATTGCGGCGCGCAATAATTATTTTTAAATATATTCATATAGATAGTATCATATTCTTGCGCTATCAACCCAGCACGAACGACTAGAGACTAACTACCTAATTGTTTATATGCAACCCCTGATCCATCTGTCGGATGCGCGAAAATTTATGCGGTTTGAACACACAAAATCAACAATCCTTGTAAGGACTAAGCATAATAAATTCAAGCGTACAAGTCAAATTCAAAATTGGATAAGTGCATTGAGCGTTTTTAACGCCTCAGCGGTTTGGGGTGTTGGCATTCAGTTTTACACGATGTTCCCGCCAATTCGGCATGAATTGATCCATCAAGGCTTTAAACCTAGCGTTATGACTGGGTTCGAGCAGATGGGTCATTTCATGCACGACCACATATTCCAAGCAAATCAGCGGGTATTTGGCTAATTCCAAATTCAACCAAATGCGGTGAACACGGGTGTTGCACGTTCCCCATTTGGTTTTCATCTGTTTGATGCGCCATTCGGCAACTTGCACGCCCATGATGGGTTGCCAGTGGGTGATCAATAGAGGAATTTGGGCTTGGAGTTGGGCGCGATACCAGCTAGACAACACGGCAGCGCGTTGATCACGCTTGCTGTGAGGGCGTACTCGTATTTCCAAGTGGTCTTCATGCAGTATGACGCGCGGTGTGCCGACTTCTTCAATCACGTTTAGGCGATAGTCCCGACCTTGAAAGGGGTGAATTTCGCCTGTCACATATTCCAACGGAGTAGGCGCGACATGTAGCGCAAATTTGTCTTGCTGTAGTCGTATCCAATCCAGTCTCGCCGTGACCACTTCTCTCACCTCGGCTTCGCTCACGCGCAGCGGTACGGCAATGCGCACTTTGCCCGTGGCGCGATACACCACTAAGCGCAGGCTTTTGATGGATTTGTGTACCACTTCCACCATCAGTGTGCCTATTTTGAGTTGGCGTGTGCGTGGAGTCATGTGGCTTCCAAGGTCAAAATGAGCTTGCCTGTGATGCCGCCTTGTTCCATCAAGCGATGCGCTTCTGCGGCTTTGGCTAACGGGAAGCGATGGCTAATCAATACCCCCATCTTGCCTTGTTCTACCAGTGTGGCGCATTGCTCCAGCAATTGGCGTTGACGTATGCGTTCATCATGTAAATTGAACACTTGGGGCGTGAGCATCAACTCGTAGCAGAGTGAAAGATTGCGCAAACGGACAAGTTGCGTGTCGGCGAGGGTCAGTGGGCAAGCCAATAAACTCACGACTTTGCCGCCTATGCGCGTGGCGGCGAAGGAGCGGGTAAAGGTTTCGCCGCCCACGGTATCGAACACCACATCCACGCCCATGCCGCTTGTCCACGCCAAGGTTTCCGCCACAAAATCCTGCTCACGATAAGCAATCAGCTTTTCTGCGCCTAGGGCTTGTGCCAGTCGTGCTTTGGTCGGTGTGCTGACCGTGACGGCAATTCGCGCGCCCAAGTGATGCGCCAGTTGCAACGCGATATGCCCCACGCCACCTGTTGCCGCATGAATCAACACCGTTTGCCCGCTTTGCAATTGGGCGCGATCGACCAAGGCTTCCCATGCGGTGAGAAAGGCTAAGGGCAGGGCGGCTGCATCCGCCAGTGAGATAGTGCTGGGCGCGGTGGCACAATGGTCTTGATGCAATGCGGTATATTCGGCATAACACCCCGCCTCGTCGCCCAAGCCGCCATTGCAAAAATACACCGCATCGCCCACCTTGAAACGTGTGACATCCGCGCCGATTTCAGCCACGATGCCCGCGCCGTCGCAACCCAAAATCGCAGGTAATTTGTCGGGATGATAAGCGGGCTTGGTGCGTAATTTGGTGTCTAGCGGATTGACTCCCGCCGCATGTAATTTAACGCGCAGATGATGCGGTGACGGCAGCTCTGGCGCGGGAATATCGTACAATTGCAACACATCAGGACTACCTGCGGCGGTCATTAACATGGCTTTCATGGAGCAGTCCTACAGTGCATTCAACTTATCCAATAATTCCCGCAGTCGCATGGGGTCATCGGTGCGCAAGATTCTGTGGGTGAGCGGGGCGATGTCGGGCAGGCTGGTGGTGAGTACGCGTTGTTTGATGCTGGGTACTTGCACCGAAGACATGGAGAATTGGCGCAGTCCCATGCCCAGCAGCAAGCGGGCGTAAGTCAGTTCACCTGCCATTTCGCCGCACACAGAAATCGGTTTGCGGAGTTTGTTCGATGTGCCGATCACGTGCGCGAGTAAATACAATACCGCAGGATGAAGGGGGTCGTATAAGTGGGCGACATCTTGGTCGGTACGGTCAATCGCCAAGGTGTATTGAATTAAATCATTTGTGCCGATGGATAGAAAATCCAGTTTATCCGCGAAGATGCTCAAGGAAATCGCGGCAGCAGGAATTTCAATCATCCCACCGACTTTGACTTCGCGGTTGTAAGGAATCCCTTCGTCATCCAAACTTTGCTTGGTGGCAGCGATAAATTGTAGGGTTTGGTTGAGTTCCGATACGCAACTTAACATCGGAATCAAAATTTTGATATTGCCGTAATGGGTGGCGCGTAGCAACGCACGCAGTTGAGTGCGGAATAAGGCGGGTTCGGCCAGGCATAAGCGAATGGCGCGCAAGCCCAGTGCGGGATTGCTGGCAACGCGCTCTTTGCCTTTGAGTGGTTTGTCTGAGCCTAAGTCAAAGGTGCGGATGGTGACAGGTTGTCCTTCCATCCCTTCCGCGACGGCACGGTAGGCGATAAACTGCTCTTCTTCGCTGGGTAAATTGTTGCGGTTCAGATAGAGAAATTCGCTGCGAAACAGTCCCACGCCTGTTGCGCCGTGTTCTTTGGCTTCAACAATGTCTTCAGGGCGTTCGATGTTGGCGTGCAGGTCGATAACGGTGCCATCTAGCGTGTTGGCGCGGGCGGTGCGCAGGCGTTTAAGTTTTTTGCGTCCCAGTTCCCAGGCGACTTGGCGTAACTTGTATTCCGCCAACATGGCTTTGTCGGGATTGACGATTAACACGCCTTGTTCGCCATCTAAAATCAGCAAGTCGTCTTCGCGCAACAACATGCGCGCATGGTGCAAGCCCACCACGCAAGGGGTGTTGAGACTGCGTGCGACGATGGCGGTATGCGAGGTCGCACCACCCACATCGGTGATAAAGGCGGCGTATTGCTGCGGTTTGAACTGAATCAAATCAGCGGGGCTAAGATCATCCGCGACCAAAATGGTGTCCACGTCATGTCGCGCGGGTTGGGGGAGATGACTAGGGTGGCCAGACAAGTGCATCAATAGGCGTTCCGCGACTTGCTTCACATCCAGTTGGCGTTCGCGCAGATACGCATCTTCAAATTCGTCGAATTGTGCAACCAGTGCTTCCGTTTGGGTTTTCAATGCCCATTCGGCATTGCAGTGATCCGTGATAATCATTTCGCGCGGCGCAATGCTGAGCAAAGGGTCGTCCAATATCATCTGGTGGAGTTCGATGAATGCGTCAAACTCTGCGGCAGAATGAGAAGGGCGATTACTGCGCAGGCTGGCAAATTCGCGGCGCGCCGATTGCAGCGCGGTGTCAAAACGGGCAACTTCTTCATCCAGAAATTGCTTGGGCAGGACGTAATGCACCACTTCGAGCGAAGTGTGAGAAATCAAATGCGCATAACCAATGGCAATGCCGCTGGAAACCGCGATGCCATGTAAGGTAAAACTCATTCCCCTTCTCCAAAGTAGTCGTTAATCAATGCCAGTAAGGCTTGCATCGCCTGAGCTTCATCTGCGCCATTGGTTTCAATGTTGATGGTCGTGCCTTTGGCGGCGGCTAACATCATCACGCCCATGATGCTTTTGGCATTGATGCGCCGATTGTTGCGTGACAACATCACTTCACATTGAAAGCTGGAAGCCAGTTGCGTTAATTTTGCCGATGCGCGGGCGTGTAAGCCCAGTTTGTTGATGATAAGTGCGTCTTGTTGCAACATTTTTAATCTTCCTGTTCCTGATTTAGGTAAACAATACATTCCCGCGCGCCATCAAATGCCACCTTGGCTAAGCTGGTCAAGGGCAAGGTGGGGCTACACACGACGCGCAAAAGCATCGGAAAGCTTAAGCCTGAAATCCCTGCGACCTGCCCCGCTTGACACAATTTTTGCGCGATATTACTAGGCGTTGCGCCATACATATCGACGAGCATCAACACGCCATCGCCCGTGTCGAGTTGTGCAATGAGCTGCCGCCCTTCCGCTATTTTTTGTTGCGGATCATCCGCCGCTAAAACGGATAATACCTTGAGGTGGTCAGGCGTGTAGCCCAGCACGTGTTGAATACAATCGACAAAACTATTACCTAAGCCATTATGAGTCACTAATAAAATACCAACCAATTTGTTGCTCCCTTTTAGTTTGAGAAGGGAGAAGGGTAAAGAGAGAAGGAGACAACCCTTATCTCTTCTCCCCGCCCCCTTCTCTATTCTCCAACCGCTTCCCCATCGCCTCGGTCACCTCAATCTTCCCTTGCGCATCCACCAGCATCGCTTCGGGTAAATTCATTTGTTGTGCGGCGGCGCGCCAACCTTGCTTACCATTTAAAAACAAAGGCTTGGAGGCGGCATCGGACAACACCCCCGCGTGCGCGCCGTGGGTCAAAATGGTCACGGCTTCTACGCCCTGCATGGGGCGACCTGTGCGCGGGTCGATGAGGTGGCAATAGCGGATGTTGTTGAGCATAAAGTAGCGTTGATAATCGCCTGAGGTGCCAATAGCTTCGCCGTCTTGCAACGCTAAAGTTGCCAGCGCGCCAGCGGTGCGGGGATGTTGTATGCCCACGCGCCACGGACGGTCGCCGTGTTTGCCCAACGCCATGACATTGCCGCCGATGTTAATCAACGCGTGTTGTATGCCCAATTGGCGCAAAATCGCCGCCGACCTGTCCAGCGCGTAACCTTTGGCATAACCGCCCAAATCCAATTGCACCGCCCGATTGCGCGACGCTGCGCGATATTGCCCGTCGGGCAAGGCGGTCAGGGTGATGTCGCTCATTTGTGGATTGGCGTTCACCCAGTGCGCCAACACTTTTTCATCGGGTTGCACAGGGATAAATTCATCGGCATGAAATCCCCATAATTTGACCAAGCCACCCACGCTGGGATTAAACAAGCCATTGGATTGCAGGGAAATTTGCGTCGCGTCTTGCAACATCGCCGCCAATTCAGGCGTGATGATTTGGCTTTCACCTTGGGCAAAGGCGGCGTTTAAACGGCTTAATTCACTGGGTTGCCACGCGTGCAACATGGTATGCAACCGTTGCAATTCATGCTGCACCGCTGTCATGGCTGCGTCTGCCTGCAATTCCGACACGCCATACACCGTTAAATCCACCCGCGTACCAAACACAAAACTTTGCGATTGATACAACGGTTCTTTACCACAGGCGGATAAAAATAAAGCGATTAAAACCAACAGCGTAGGTGCGAATTTATTCGCACTCCTTGTTAAAAAACGTGCGAATGAATTCGCACCTACATAGGTCGTCATGGATTTTCAGCCGCTTCAATTTCCATCGCCGCCGCCAACAATGCCAGCCGCGCCACCACGCCATACGCATAAAAACGGTTCGGCGTATCGTCGGGGGCGCAATCAGGATTGGGCATGGAGCAACAGGCTTCAAACGCCAGCGGCACAAAGTGCATCCCAGCGGCATTCAAATTTTCATCTACGCCGCGCCCTGTGTGGACGCGATAAAAACCGCCCACGACGTAGTGATCCAGCATATACACCACGGGTTCGGCGACCGCTTCGTTGATGTTTTCAAAGGTATAAACGCCCTCTTGAATCAACACATCCGACACCGCCAGCCCTTCTTTAATCACCGCCATTTTATTGCGCTGTTTGCGGTTTAATCCTTTGATTTCCTCGCCACTTTTCACGGTCATAATGCCCATGCCGTAAGTGCCCGCATCGGCTTTGACGATGACAAACGGGTCATGCTTCACGCCATATTCCGCGTACTTCACGCGCATTTTTGCCAACACGCCCTCGACTTGCGCGGCAAGACATTCTTCGCCCAAGCGTTCTTGGAAATTGATTTGATCGCAGGTCGCAAAATAAGGGTTAATCAACCACGGATCAATACCAATCAATTCCGCAAATTCTGCCGCCACGCGGTCGTAAGCAGCGAAATGTTGCGACTTACGCCGAGCGTGCCACCCCACCGACAACGGCGGAAACACGCCCTGCTCCAGATTTTGCAAAATCTCAGGCACGCCGCCCGACAAATCGTTATTTAACAAAATCACGCAAGGATCAAAGTCTGCCAGCCCTAGGCGATTGCCCGTGCGCACTAGCGGTTCTAGGGTCAAGGTTTGTCCATTCGGCAAGGCAATCGGCGTGGCTTCGGTAATCTCAGGCAACAAACTGCCGACCCGCACCCGCATCCCCGCTTGCTTCAAAATCGTCACGATTTGCGCTACGTTTTGCAGATAAAACAAATTGCGGGTGTGGTTTTCAGGAATCAGCAAAATGCCGCGTGCTTCAGGACAAATTTTCTGCACCGCGCTTTGCATCGCCTGCACGCACAAGGGCAAAAAATCAGGATTGAGGTTGTTAAATCCCCCTGGGAAAAGATTGGTATCAACGGGGGCGAGCTTGAAGCCGCTGTTGCGCAAATCCACCGAGGCATAGAACGGTACGGGTAATTCCAGCCATTTCAGCCGAAACCAATGTTCAATGGTCGGCATCGCCGCTAAAAAACGGCGTTCTAAGTCCAATAAAGGACCTGTTAGGGCGGTCGTAAGGTGGGGAACCATCGTGTGTTGGATCAAGAAATAAATTGGCGACATTCTAACGCATCGCTTATTGTTCGCTGAAAAATCCTTGACCAAAGTTGCATGCTCCGCGCGGATGACTTAACAGGTCGTCCGCTTTAACGTACCATCGCCCCTCTTTGATTGCTTGCTGGACTTATTCACCATGACACACATGCCACACACACCAGAATTGCTATTGCCCGCTGGCACATTAGACAAAATGCGCATGGCGTATGCCTTTGGCGCGGATGCCGTTTATGCGGGACAGCCGCGTTATTCTTTGCGCGCACGCAACAATGAATTTCAATTGGATCAACTGGAAATCGGTATCCAGGAAGCGCACGCCATGGGCAAAAAGCTGTTTGTTGCCAGCAACTTGATGCCGCATAACGCCAAGGTCAAAACTTATATGGCGGACATGCAGCCTGTGATTGCTATGAAACCCGACGCGTTGATTATGGCTGATCCTGGGCTGATCGCCATGGTGCGCGAGCGTTGGCCAGAACAAGAAGTGCATCTTTCCGTGCAGGCAAATACCGTCAATTACGCGGCGGTGAAATTTTGGAAATCGCTGGGTTTGTCGCGGGTGATTTTGTCGCGGGAATTGTCGCTGGACGAAATCGAAGAAATCCGCCAACGCTGTCCCGACATCGAGCTGGAAGTGTTTATCCACGGCGCGCTGTGCATCGCCTATTCGGGACGCTGTTTATTGTCGGGCTATTTCAACCATCGCGATGCCAACCAAGGCACGTGCACCAACTCCTGCCGCTGGGATTACAACATCGGCAATGCCGAAGAAAACGGCACGGGCGACATCGAAAAACTGGATTTTGACTTTGACAAAGCCTTAAGCCAATCCGCCTTGTCCGATTGCGGCAGCCAACCGCGCCACCCCATGGCGGATCGCGTGTATGTGATTTCGCGCCAAGACCACCCTGGCGAACTGATGCCCGTGATGGAAGACGAACACGGCACTTACATTATGAATTCCAAAGACTTACGCGCCGTCGAACATGTGGAACGCTTGGTCAAAATCGGCGTAGATTCGCTCAAAGTCGAAGGTCGCACCAAGTCAATTTACTACGTCGCCCGCACCGCGCAAGTCTATCGCCAAGCGATTGACGATGCCGTCGCAAATCGTCCGTTTAATTTGCAACTGTTGGGCGCGTTAGATGCACTCGCCAATCGCGGCTATACCGACGGCTTCTACGAACGCCACCACACCCACGAACAACAAAACTATATGCGCGGACACTCCGAAAGTTTCCGTCAACAATACGTCGGCGACATCACCCGCTGCGCGGACGGCATGGCAGAAATCGAAGTCAAAAACAAATTCCAAGTCGGCGACAAGCTAGAAATTATTCACCCCAAAGGCAACTCGATTATTCAACTCAGTGCCATGACCGCGCTAGATGGCACCCCCATGACAACCGCGTCGGGCAGCGGACACCATGTGCGCATTCCATTAGAAGGCGATAAGGCGGGCGGGATGGTGGCGAGGTTTATTTGAGGTTGCGCTTTGCCCCCCCTGCGTGCAAAATGGCAGCCGTTTGTCTAACTAGCCATTTGCCGTAATGACGGTACTTAATTTTCCTCCATGAGCGACTTGATTCATTATGATTTTCGAATTGATGCTTGGAAGCCAGAAACGCTTCCAATGGAGAGGCTCGCCAAGTATTTAGCAAAACTATCGACTCTCTTTGGTCATAAAGAGCATGTTCACTTTCTGAAGGTTCGCAAAGGGAGTGCTATTCCAGAAATTGCGGTTGAGCATGAAGCCGCCCCGAAAGTTGCAGCACGCCTGCGTCTTGTGGGTACGCCTGACACGATTCCAGAATTAGAGCAAGCAAGCTTAGAAGTCAATCGAATGCTGCGCGAGGACAACGCCTCGGCGACGCTCAGTATTAAGCATGGTGAGAATATCTTAACTTTTCCTGGTAGAAAAATACCCTTTGCTGAAAAAGTCACTGTTTATGAGCAAGGTGATTTAGAGGGTATTATCATTCGCGTTGGTGGCAAAGATGACCCGACTCCTGTGTGGATTGAGGGTGAAAGCAAGGCTATATACAAGTGCGAGACAACACGCGAAATAGCTCGGCAGTTAGCCGCACACATCTTTAATCGCCCTGTTCGGGTAACGGGGAGTGGAAAATGGTGTCGGACGGCAGAGCGCAAATGGGAATTGTTAGAGTTCAAGATTAAAAGCTTTGAACCGCTCAAGGATACCTCGTTGACGGATACAGTGAACGCGTTACGGCAAATCGAAGGCAATCTGTGGAATGAAATGACCGACCCACAAGCAGAACTTAGGAAATTAAGGGGCGACTAATGGCGGTCGCTTTTGATTCCTCAATACTCATAGACCTATTGAATGATCGCCTTGCTGGTGATAGAAAAGCGAAGCTCGATTACCTCATTGCGGAGTTGCAAAAAAATCGCATCAAAATCCTGATTCCCACGCCCGTATTGACTGAAGTTTTAGTGAAGGCGGGCAAGGCGAGAGAAGCAATACATCAAAAATTATCAGGAAATTCATCTTTCCAAATTACGCCTTTTGACTCCAGAGCCGCCATGGAATGTGCTTTGCTGCTTGAAGAAGCCTTCAGCACGAATGAAAAACGTAAAATAACCAAACAAAATTTAAGTTTGATTGGCAGATTGTTGCCATTGCAGCTTCGCATGGCGCGAACATTATTTATTCTGAAGATGACGACATTTTTCGCTGTGGACGAAGAGCAGAGCTGACCGTGATTAAAATAGACGACTTACCCCTTCCCGATTCCGCACGACAAAACAGCCTTGACTTGCAATGATCCACGCCCCTCTCACCCAACTCCCCCGCTACACCGTCCTGCACCCATTATTCCCGCAGGTATTGGATTTTGTTCAACAAACCGATTTGCACGCGCTTCCTGCTGGCATCCATCCCATTCTGGGTGAGGACTTGTTTGTCATTGTGGAAAAGGTTTCTGGGCGCAGTCGGGAGGCGGCGAAACTGGAATGTCATCGCCGTTATATCGACATACAACTGGTGTTGTCGGGTGTGGATGAAATGGGCTGGCGGGCGCAGGCTACATGTCAGCAACCCATCGCTGAGTTCAACACGACGCGGGATATTCAGTTTTTTGACGATACGCCCAGCGCGTGGATTGCCACGCCGCCCGATACTTTTTGCCTGTTTTTCCCCGACGATGCCCACGCCCCGCTGGTTTCCACAGGCGACATCCATAAGCTGATTTTCAAAATTGCGGCGCACCCTAGTTAACGTAGGAAAAGGGGAGGGTGGATTAGCAATTCTCATTTTGACTAAACAGTGGGGTTTTGTGGGTACGACAAATTCGTACATCGCCCGAAAGGGCGAAAACCCAGCCTTATTCACAAGCAACTGTACGAATTTGTCGTACGCACGGTCAAAATGAGAATTGCTGCTGTACGCCACGAAAAAAGGGAAACCGCCAAACGCCCCCGCAAAACCACGATAGCTAAAATCGCCCAAGCATTAGACTTGGAGGCTGAGCAATTGAGACCATGAAAGTATTCTCACCCATGCCCTCAATATCTCCAGGCTATTATTTTTTAAAACGCAAAACCACAAAAACCCACAAATTTGGTGCTAAAAATGCAAAAAATAAGGGGAAATTGAGCATTTTAGGTCATTTTCAAGGTTTTTCCAGAACGCTGGGCGCAGT
>JBASWK010000104.1:0-50666 GCA_049276435.1 Gallionella sp.
CCCTTCTCCCTTCTCCCTTCTCCCTTCTCCCTTCTCCCTTCTCCCTTCTCCCTTCTCCCTTCTCCCTTCTCCCTTCTCCCTTCTCCCTTCTCCCTTCCCTCTTCCCTCTTCTCCCGTCTCCCGTCTCCCGTCTCCCTTCCCTCTTCTCCTTCTAACCTACATCCAACGATAAGCCGCGACATCAAAAGGTTGGGCGTTACCTTCGATTTCATTGAGCAGTAATTCCGCGCTGGCAAAGGACATGGTCACGCCGTAGCGGAAATGTCCTGTGTTGGCGTAAAGGTTGTTGATTTGGGCATGACGGCCGATGGTGGGAATGTTGTTGATTGAGCCAGGACGCAAGCCCGCCCAATGCTCGATGATAGGTTGCTTGCGCCAATCGGGATAAAGTTGGCAGGCACGCTCGAACAAGCTATCACGGGCGTTGCTGGTGACCGCCTTGTCAAAGCCAACTTCTTCCAGTGTGCTGCCGATCAGGACATGCCCATCGCGACGTGGAATTAAATACAAGCCCTCTCTCACCACGATATGCGCCATCGGTGGCGAGGCAAATTTAAGCAACAGGATTTGCCCGCGTATGGGGCGTATGTCCAGTTTGAGGGCATGTTCACCCAACACCGTATTGCTCCAGGTTCCCGCCGCCACAATGTAAGCACCTGCGGTAAGCTTGCCTTGCGTGGTGTGTACCGCCACCACTTGATCGCCCACGATTTCTAATTGTTGAACGTCGTGTTGCTCCAGAATTTGACCGCCCAGCTGCACCACGCGCATCCCTAAGGCACGCAACAGTCGTGGATTACGGACTTGCGCGATGTCGGGCAGCAACAAGCCTTCACCTGATAATTCGGCAAAATAATGCGATAAGTCCACGGATTGCACGGGGACTTGATGTTGTGCGCACCATGCCACGGCGGAGGCGGTCGCGACGGGTGGCACAACCAACATACCGCTGCGTTGATATTCGGTGTCCACCCCCGTGTGGGCATACAAGCTCGCGCTCGCCGCTTCAAACTGAGCCATGCTGCGCTGGGTTAACTGGGTGACGCTGGGTTGATAGTCCCAAGAACATAAGGGGGACAGGATGCCGCCCCCTGCCCAAGAAGCCTCTTTGCCCGCCAAACCGCGCTCTACCACGGTCACACGGTAACCCGCTTGCAAGAGCGTCAGGGCGGTGTTAAGTCCCACCGCCCCGCCGCCAACAATTAGGAAGTCGGACTGCATAGGACAATCGGTATCAGGGTTTTGGGCAAAGGGAAGACCACATTTTCGATAATGCCGTCTAGTTCAATCGGGGCGGCTCCCCCCAAGTCTTTTAATTTAGCAATCACGCCTTGCACCAGTATTTCGGGTGCCGAAGCCCCTGCGGTAATGCCGATTCGTTGTTTGCCTGTAAACCATTCGGCTTGCAATTCTTCAGCGTTGTCCACCAAATAAGCGGGTAAGCCCACATTGGCGGCGACTTCACGCAAACGGTTGGAGTTTGAGCTGGACGGCGAGCCAATCACCACCACTACATCACATTGTTTGACCAACACTTTGACTGCATCTTGGCGATTTTGGGTGGCGTAGCAAATGTCATCCTTTTTCGGCCCCGTGATAAAGGGGAAGCGATTTTTGAGTGCGCTAATCACGTTTTCAGCATCGTCCACCGACAACGTGGTTTGGGTCACATAAGCTAAATTAAGCGGGTCATTCACCACTAAATCAGCCACTTGTTCTGGGGACTCCACCAAATACATGCCACGGGTCACCTGCCCCATCGTGCCTTCGACTTCAGGATGTCCTGCGTGTCCTATCATCACCACTTCTTTGCCCTGATCGTGCATACGCGACACTTCAACATGCACCTTGGTGACCAAGGGGCAAGTGGCATCAAAAATGGTTAAATTGCGCGCAGCGGCTTCCAGACGCACTTGTTGTGACACGCCATGCGCACTGAAAATAAGATGACTGCCCATGGGGACATCATCCAATGCTTCAATAAAAACCGCGCCTTTTGCGCGCAAACCATCGACCACAAATTGGTTATGCACCACGTGGTGGCGTACATAAATCGGCGCGCCGTGCATTGCCAATGCGCGCTCTACAATTTCAATGGCGCGATCAACACCTGCGCAAAAACCACGTGGATTAGCGAGTAACAGTTCCATGTTTTTCTTTCTTAAAACTATCTAAAAGGAGCAATGCTGCGCCACAGGTGATGGCAGAATCGGCAAGGTTGAAGGCGGGAAAAGAATGGTCTTGCCAGTAGAACAACAAGAAATCAACGACATAACCGTAAGCCACGCGGTCGATTAGATTACCCAGCGCACCGCCCAAGACCAAACTCAGTGCCAGCGCAAACAAGGTTTCGTGGGCATGTTTGCGCAATAAGACGATCATCCAAACAGAAGCAATCACCGCAATGCCCGTAAAGAGCCAGCGTTGCAGCCCACCTGCGTTGCTCAAGAAATTAAACGCTGCGCCAGGATTGTGTGCTAACACCAAACTGAACATATTGACCACGGGCAATTGTTCGCCATAGGCAAAATGCGCGCTAATCCATAATTTACTGGCTTGATCTAGCAAGATCACCAACGCGCTCAACATAAACCACAGCTTAACGGGATAAGCTCGACACCATAAATCACGCATACTGGCGCACCTCGCCTGTGCCATGTAAATTGCTGATGCAGCGTCCGCACAAGGTGGGATGCTCGGCTGACGCGCCCACTTCTGCGCGGTAATGCCAGCAGCGTTCGCATTTTGCATGATGACTGGGGGTCACTTCGATGCCCACTTCCTCGTCGGTTTTGACCAGATGCACGCTGGCGCGAGAGGTGATCAACACCAGCCGTAAATCGTCGCTTAAGCGGGATAAAACTTCAAAATCTTCCGCTAAAACAAACACATCTACTTCCGCCGCCAAGGCAGATCCAATCAACCCAGACGAGCGGACTTCTTCTAATTTTTTGTTGACCCGCACGCGCCAGTCGGTGATTTTCAGCCATTGCGCGATGCTGTCAGCATTCATTTGTGCATCGGGCAACGCGTACCATTCGCCCGTAAAAATACTGTCATCGTCGCGGGCACTCAAAATTTCCCATGCTTCTTCGCCTGTAAAACTCAAAATCGGCGACATCAATCGTACCAAGCTATGGGTCAAATGATGCAGCGCGTTTTGTGCCGAACGGCGGGCGGGGGAGTTTGCTCCTGCGGTGTAGAGGCGGTCTTTTAGAATATCCAAATAGAAGCTGCCCAATTGTTCCGAGCAGAAACCTTGCAAGGCTTGGGCGACTGCATGGAAGTCGTAACGCGCATAAGCCGCCGTCACTTCATCATGCAATTGTTGGGTCATCGCCAAGGCGTAGCGGTCAATTTCCAGCCAATTTTCCACGGGCAGCGCGTGTTGCTGGGCATCGAAATCGGCGATATTGGCTAACAAAAAGCGCAGGGTATTGCGGATGCGGCGATAGCTTTCCACCACGCGTTTTAAAATTTCATCGGAGATGCACAACTCGCCCGAATAGTCGGTGGAAGCCGTCCACAAACGCAAAATATCCGCGCCCAAGGTGTCAAAAATCTTTTGTGGGGCAATGACATTGCCTTTGGATTTGGACATTTTGTGTCCCTGACCATCGACCACAAAACCATGCGTCAACAAAGCGTTGAACGGCGCACGTCCATTGATCGCGCAGCCCGTCAGCAAAGACGATTGAAACCAACCGCGATGTTGATCCGAGCCTTCTAAATACAAATCCGCTGGGGATAAGTCATTTGCCAAACGCGCCGCCACTTCGTCACGGAAAGCAGGATGATGACGCAATACGCCAAAATGCGTGCTGCCCGAATCAAACCACACGTCCAAGGTGTCGCTCAATTTACGGTAATGCGCGGCATCGTCGCCTAACAGCTCGACTGAATTCAGTTCAAACCACGCTTGTATGCCCGATTGTTCCACGCGTTGCGCGACTTGCTCCAATAATTCAGCCGTGCGGGGATGCAATTGCGCGGTTTCTTTGTGAATAAAAAACGGCATCGGCACGCCCCAATTGCGCTGACGCGACACGCACCAATCAGGACGATTTTTAATCATCGCCTCCAGACGTGCGCGTCCCCAAGATGGGAAAAATTCTGTGGCATCCACTGCCGCATTCGCCAAGTCGCGCAGCGACTCTCCGCCCTTCTCCCTTCCCCCTTCTCCCTTCCCTGTTTGCCCCATACCAATAAACCATTGTGGCGTGGAACGGAAAATAATCGGCGTTTTGTGCCGCCAGCAATGCGGGTAGCTGTGTTGCACTTTTTTCAAGCACAGCAAATGCCCGCTTTCTTGCAATAAATTCACCACCACGTCGTTGGCTTTCCACACAAACAGCCCGCCGACCAAGGGAATCGCCGCGAAAAATTTACCGTCGTCACCCACAGGATTGTCCGTGGGCAAGCCATATTTTTGACCGACAAAATAATCGTCCAAACCATGCGCGGGCGCGGTATGTACCAAGCCCGTCCCTGCTTCCAGTGTGACGTGTTCGCCGCAAATAATTGGTACGATGCGATCTAAGAAAGGATGTTGCAGCGGCAATAAATCCAAGGCGCGACCTTGGCAACGCCCGATGACTTCGCCCACTAAATCATAGCGTTGCGCGCAGCTTTCCCACAAATCTGCCACCAGTACCAAATACCCTTTGGCGGTATGCACCAGCGCGTATTCAAATTCAGGATGCACGCTCACGCCTTGGTTCGCTGGCAATGTCCACGGGGTCGTTGTCCAAATCACCACGCTGACTTTGGCTGCGCCCGACAAAGACACGCCAAAAGCACGTTCCAGCGCGGGGCGATCTGCCACGTCAAACGCCACATCAATCGCGGATGAAGTTTTGTCTTCGTATTCGACTTCCGCTTCTGCCAACGCGGATTGACAATCTAAACACCAATTGACGGGTTTAAAGCCTTGATACAAATAACCATTTTGTTGAATTTCACCAATAGCACGGATGATGTTGGCTTCGGTTTCAAACGCCATGGTCAAATAGGGGTTGTCCCAATCGCCCAATACGCCTAGGCGGATAAAGTCTTTTTTCTGCCGTTCGATTTGCACTTGCGCGTATTCGCGGCACAGTTCGCGGAATTGCGCGGGCGGAATCGCTTTGCCGTGGGTTTTTTCCACTTGCAATTCAATCGGCAAACCGTGGCAATCCCAACCAGGGACGTAAGGCGCATCAAAGCCCGCCAAGGTTTTGGATTTGATAATGATGTCTTTGAGGATTTTATTCACCGCATGACCGATGTGAATATCGCCGTTGGCGTAAGGCGGGCCATCATGCAAAATAAACTTAGGCTTGCCCGCTTTGGCAGCGCGAATTTGCTGATAGCGTTGCTGCGCTTGCCAGCGCGCCAACATTTTAGGTTCGCGTTTCGCCATATCGCCGCGCATGGGAAAAGCGGTATCGGGGAGATTGAGGGTTGTCTTCATAAGTACCTAAATTCAAATTATGGGTAGTTTTTGGTCGTTAGTCGTTAGTCGTTAGTTTAGTAGCTTAGAAGGTTTAACTAACGACTAACAGCTAACGACTAAAAACCACTCAGTCATGTTGTTCAAACCAGTTTTGTGCTTGTGCCACATCTAACACGATTTGCTGTGTCAATGCCGCGACATCGGGAAATTTTGCTTCATCGCGCAGTTTTTGTAAAAACACCACACGCAGATGCTTGCCATAGATTTGTTGTTTAAATTCAAATAAATGGACTTCTAATTGCATCCGTTTATCTTGCGCCACGGTGGGGCGCACGCCCAAGCTCGCGACCCCTTGCAATATCCCGAATCCTTCGACGTGTACTTCCACCACAAACACCCCCGACAAGGGCGGGCGATTGTGTTTAGGGATGATATTTGCCGTGGGGAAACCGAGGGTGCGCCCCAATTGCGCGCCGCGTACCACGCGACCACTGATGCTGTAATGCCGTCCTAAATACTGCTGCGCGGTGCGCAATTGTCCCGCCGCCAGTGCCGCACGAATCGCCGTGCTGGAAATCCGTACCCCCTCATGCAGCACACTATGTACGGCACTCACCGCAAAATGTTGTTGCCAAGCAATCTGTTGCAACAAGGAAAAATCCCCTGCCCGCCCGCTGCCAAAACGAAAATCATCGCCGATCAACATAAATTGCGCATGAAGTTTCTGATGCAAGGTCAAGACAAAGTCAGTCGCAGTCATTTGTGCAAAATGTGCATTAAAACCACAAATATGCACTTGGTCTATACCCAGCGACGCAAACAGTTGTAATTTTTCGCGCAAACTACTGAGTCGAGCAGGGGCGGCGTTAGGTGAAAAAAACTCACGCGGATGCGGCTCAAAAATCACCACCGCTGTGGGCAGTTGACGCGCCTGTGCCTCGACCTTTAGTTCGTTTAACAACGCACGATGCCCAAGGTGCACACCGTCGAAATTACCGACCGTGAGCGCAATGGGGTGGAAAGAGAGGGAGTAAAGTCCGCGAAAAATCTGCATAGCGGCGCGATTATACTTGAGGAAAGCATTTGAGTGCGCCTACATAAACGCTATATTCCCTCTCCCGCCTGCGGGAGAAGGGAGAAGAGGGCAGATATAAGTATCTACACAATATAATTGCGCGCTTTTGAATGCGATACCTATTTTAAATAAAAGCACTTGATTCGCGCTAATGATATGATTTAGAATAAAAAACTTATGAAGTTCACGCCTTAACCGCTCTAGCGCGAGCAAGGGGACGCTAGCATGAGGATTGCAAGGTCACATCGGGGCGACAATTTTACCCCCACTTCAATCATATTCATATTAACTGAATGGGATATATACCCGTTCAATTTGCCCCCGTGTCATGGGTAGGGTGGATAATCTGTGCGCATCCGTATGATTTTATAAGGAAAGTGGTGGATGCGCTACGCTTATCCACCCTACGACCACAAGAAAGGTCTATTTATTTGAGTTTCTCCCGCTTGCTTTGCAAGCCAGAAACGCAAACATGTATTTAATTTACAGGTTTTATCGGCGGTGAAATTCTGTAGAATATCCTCGTTTTTGAAGGCACTTGCGATATTCGCTTAATCCTAACCCACTAAATCATGGCTCAATTTATCGCTTTTGAAAAAGAGGCAGAAGTCGCAGGACACGCTGTCATGACTTGTTTAAGTTGTTTTCCTGAGTATTTTCGTGCTGATGTAGAAGGCATGCTGAAAGAAAAGAACATCGTTGATATTGCACCCAACAAATGGTTTAACTTGCAGAACTATTTGGATGTCCTCAAAGTGGTTTCAACCCGTTATGGTGCAAGTACGCTGTTTAATGTGGGGGTCGCGATCGGTGAGGGTGCGCCTTCTTCGTCTGAAACCACCTTGGAGTCGGCATTATCGGCTTGGGATGCGTTATACCGCGCGCATCACCGCAATGCTTATCTTGGATATATCAAGTTGATTTCTTTTGATTATCAAGCCAAAAAAGCCGTGGTAGAAGTCAAAACGCCCTATCCCTGTCATTTTGAACGCGGCTTAGCGACGGCATTGGCGCGTAAATTTAAACCCCAAGATGCGGGGTTTATTGATGTTCAACTTGATCAAAATAAGCCCTCACGCCTAGACGGTGCAGATTCAAGCTTTTATGTCATTATTTGGCTTTAACGTCAGTCTCTACGCGGTTCATGTAGCGGCTATTGATCAATATTTACGGATGACTCATTTTAAACCATGGCACAATTTATCGCTTTTGACAAAAAGGTGGAAATACTGGGGCTGCCTCTCCTAGCGACTTTAGAGAGCTTCCCTGCTTATTACCGTGCGGATATTGAACGATTACTGAAAGAAAATAATCTGGTCAATCTAGCACCCGACAAATGGTTTAACTTGCAGAACTATTTGAATGTACTTAAAGCAATTTCCACCAATTATGGTGAAAATACGCTGTTTAATGTCGGCGTAGCACTCTGTGGCAAGCTGCCTTTTCCGCCTGACACAACCTTGAAATCGGCATTGACATCTCTGGATGTCACCTATAAATTACATCATCGCAATGGCCCTACGGGATATAATAGCTCTGGTATTAAGGTCACCTTTGATGATGCGGCTCAAAAAGCCGTGGTAGAGTGTAAAACCCCGTCACCTTGCCATTTTGAACGTGGCATCATTACAGCGGCGGCTCGTCGATTTATCCCCCCAAACGCCAAATTCATTGATGTGCAGCTGGATAAAAGCAAGAAATCACGACTCGATGGTGCAGATAGCAGTGTTTATATCATCACTTGGTTTTAAAGTTGGCACGAACACTATACCCATCACCGTTAAAAACAACGCGTCCTGTAGGTTGGGTTGAGCGTCAGCGAAGCCCAACAAGCACGGAATAAATGGTGCGCACGGCGCACCCTACGAATGACACGGGTTTTTAAGATTGACCGAACACTATTTAAGCAGCCTTCTACCAATCACCCCTTTTAAACCATGGCACAATTTATCGCTTTTGACAAAAATGCAGAAATACTAGGTCGCCCTGTTCTGAGTATGCTCAATGCTTTTCCTGCGTATTATCGTGCGGATATTGAACGAATTATGCAGGAAAATGCCATCGTCAATGTCACGCCCAGCAGTTGGCACAATCAACAAGGTTTTTTGAATGTGCTTAAAGAAATTTCAAATCGTTATGGTGCCAATACACTTTTTGGTGCGGGGGTTGCAATAGGTGACAACATTCCTTTTCCATCTGAAGCTACTTTAGAATCGGTATTTTCTGCTTGGGGTGAGGTACATAGCACACATTACCGCAATGGCTATGTTGGATATATCAGGTTGCTTTCCTTTGATTCCTCGGCTCAAAAAGCGGTCATGGAATGTAAAAATGCCGACTCCTGTCATTTTGAGCGCGGTATCATCACCGCCTGTCTGCGCCGATTTAAACCTAAAAATGCAGTTTTTTTTGATGTTCAACTCGATAAAACTAAGCCCTCCCGATTAGATGGCGCAGATTCAAGTTTTTATATTATCACTTGGTTTTAACATCGGTCTCTACGCGGTTCATGTAACGGCTATTTCATCAATCTTCTGCGGATCAATACTTTAAAAATGGCACAATTTATCGCTTTTGACAAAAATGTGGAGATACTGGGGTTGCCTATCTTGACGACTTTAGAGAGCTTCCCTGCTTATTATCGTGCGGATATAGAACGATTGCTGCTCGAGAATAATCTCGTGAATCTGGCACCCGACAAGTGGTACAAGTTGCAGAGCTATTTGAATGTACTTAAAGAAATTTCCACGAATTATGGTGAAAACACGCTGTTTAATGTCGGTGTGGAGGTCTTTGGCAAGCTGCCTTTTCCGCCTGGCATGACCTTGAAATCAGCATTGACCGCGATAGAAGTCGTCTTTAACGCACATCATCGCAATGGGTACGCTGGAGAAATTAAGCTCGTCTTTGATGAACAGGCTCAAAAAGCGGTGATGGAGCTTAAAGCCGCGACCCCTTGCCACCTTGAACGGGGTATCATCACGGCGGCGGCTCGTCGTTTTATCCCCCCAAACGCCAAGTTCATTGATGTGCAACTGGATAAAAGTAAAAAGTCACGACTCAATGGTGCAGATAGCAGTTTTTATATCATCACTTGGTTTTAAAATTTGAATTGAGCCTATTTAATCAAAACATTCTGAATCAACACCATGCCACAATTTATCGCTTTTAGCAAAACCGCAGAAGTTTCTGGACTCGCCATCATGGTATGTTTAGAGAGTTTTCCTGAGTATTATCGTGCAGATATTGAGCACCTATTGAATGAAAATAACATTGTTCAACTCGCCCCAGAAAAATGGTTTAACTTGCAAAGCTATTTGAATGTGCTTCGAGACATCTCAACGCGCTATGGTACATATACGCTTTTCAATGTAGGGGTAGCGATCAATGACAAAATTCCGTTTCCGCCTAACACGACATTGGAATCCGCATTGACTGCAATGAACGCATCATATAGCGCGCATCATCGTGATGACTATACTTCGTATATTAAGCTTCGATCATTTGATTTGCAGGCTAAAAAAGCGGTGATGGAATATAAAAATCCCTATCCCTGTCATTTCGAGCGTGGACTACTGACCGCATGTGCACGTAAATTCACACCGCCAAACGCGGGGTTTATTGATGTTCAACTCGAGAAAAATAAACCCTCAAGATTAGACGGGGCGGATACGAGCTTTTACGAAATCATCTGGCTTTAAAATTGGCACGAACACTATACTTCATCATCGTTAAAAACAACGCGTCCTGTAGGTTGGGTTGAGTGTCAGCGCAGCCCAACAAGCACGGAATAAATGGTGCGCACGGCGCACCCTACGAATGACACGGGTTTTTAAGATTGACCGAACACTATTTAAGCAGCCTTCTACCAATCAACCTTTTTAAACCATGGCACAATTTATCGCTTTTGACAAAAATGTAGAAGTCATAGGATTCGCTATCCAGACCTGTTTAGATTGTTTTCCTGAGTATTTTCGTGCGGATATTAGAGAATTACTCAAAGAAAACCACATCGTTGATGTGACCCCCAACAAATGGTTTAACTTACAAAACTATTTGGAGGTTCTCAAAGAAGTTTCAACGCGTTATGGGGCTAATACGCTTTTTAATGTGGGGGTGGCGATAGGAGATGGTGTTCCCATCCCCCTTGGAACGCCGTTAGAATCGGTATTGGCGGCTTGGGATGGGGCATATCGCTCGCATCACCGTGGTGGTTATCTTGGAGACATCCGCTTGCTATCCTTCGATTATCAAGCAAAAAAAGCAGTGGTGACGTGCCACGATCCTTACCCTTGTCATTTTGAACGCGGCATTGCGACGGCATTCGCGCGTAAGTTTAAGCCTGAAGACGCAGGTTTTGTGGATGTAGAACTCGATAAAAATAAGCCCTCCCGCCTAGACGGTGCAGATTCTAGTTGTTATGTTATTACTTGGCTTTAGTTAGTTGTTAGTTGTTAGTTGTTAGTTGTTAGTTGTTAGTTGTTAGTTGTTAGTCGTTAGTCGTTAGTCGTTAGTCGTTAGTCCTTAGTCGTTAATTGGCGGGGTGAATGAGCGCGTCAGTCATATTTTTGTAATGTATTTGTAAGAATATGTTCAGAGGATGTAGATATCAAACCGCGTGGGCAGACGATAAAGCTGTCAGCCCACCCTACGTTTTTTGAGAGCGCAAATTTAATTCTATTTTATCAATATGTTACGGATCTATACTTTCAAATCATGGCTCAATTTATCAGTTTTGACAAAAATGTAGAGGCAGTGGGGCTGGGGATACTGTCGATTATCAGTGCTTTTCCTGAATATGGGCGCGAGCATGTTGATCAATTATTAAAGGACAATAACATTGTCAACATCACCCCAGAAAAGTGGTTTAAGGTACAAGGCTTGCTAAATACCTTCAAATCGTTTGCAACGACTTATGGCCCTAATACACTGTTTAATATCGGTGTCACGCTGTTTGAAGATGCTAAGTTGCCGCCGCACATAACCGACCTCAAATCAGGTCTAGAATTTGTCGGGGAGATCTATCGTATGCGCCATCGCGGCGGGAATAGTGGATATGTTGAACTGAGATCCTTTGACGCGGCAGCGCAAAAAGCCGTGGTAGAGTATTGCAATCCTTACCCCTGTCATTTTGAGCGCGGCATTGTGACTGCCTGTGCGCGTAAATTCAAACCCAAAGATGCTAATTTTATTGACGTTCAGCTGGATAAAGAAAAGCCGTCACGCTTGGACGGCGCAGATTCGAGCTTTTATGTCGTCACATGGGTTTAAATCTATTTCATCAACATTTTAAGGATTGATACTTTTAAAATGGCACAGTTTATCGCTTTCGACCAAAACGCAGAAGGACTGGGAATAGGGGTAGTGGCCTGTATTTCGGCTTTTCCTGAATATGCTCGCCCCCATGTTGAACGGTTGCTAGTCGAGAACAATCTCGTGAACGTTGCACCAGAAAAGTGGTTTAAGGTCCAGGGCTTGCTGGATGTTTTAAAAGAAATTTCAACCAATTATGGCCCCAATACGCTGTTCCATATTGGGGTCACCGTCTTTGAGCGGTTTGCTTTACCGCCACACATCACCGATCTGGAATCTGCCCTGAAACTCATTGCGGTCGCATATCGTGAACACCATCGCAATGGGCGTATCGGATATGTTGAACTCCGCTCCTTTGATGTTCAGGCGAAAAAAGCCGTGATAGAGTATTGCAATCCTTACCCCTGTCATTTTGAGCGCGGCATTGTAACCGCCTGCGCACGTAAATATAAACCCCAAGATGCCCATTTCATTGACGTTCAGCTGGATAAAGAAAAGCCGTCACGCTTAGATGGCGCGGATTCAAGTTTTTATGTTATCACTTGGGTTTAAATATCCCTTGCCGCAGTAGTCAGTAGGTCGGGTTAGCGGTTTTATCGCGTAACCCGACGTGCATAACGGGGTCTGGTTAGAATGGCACTTACTTAAGCCAAATCATCGGCAAACTCCCTCCCCTTCAAGGGGAGGGGTGGGGATGGGGTGTGTGCAGAGAACGAACCCATCCCCATCCTAATTGCCCCTCGCTTCGCTCTCCCCCTCTGAAGGGGAAGGAACGGTAGTTCAGCCCGCTTTTACAGGATGGTGAAAAATGTTAATCCGTGCCGCATCGGAGGTTTTGAGCTTAAGTAAGTGCCATTCGGGTCTGGTTACTTGCTCAAACACCTGCCCTCTCGGACAATTTACGCCACGTTTCCAACAAGGTATCAGGATTCAGCGACAGGGTTTGAATACCCGCCTCCACCAGCCATAATGCAAAATCAAAGTGGTCTGAGGGGCCTTGACCACAAATGCCGACATATTTGCCCATCTGATTGCAGGTGGTGATCGCCATGGTCAGCAAGGCTTTGACGGCATCATCGCGTTCGTCGAAGCGGTTGGCAACTAAGCTGGAATCTCGATCCACCCCTAGGGTTAATTGCGTTAAGTCATTGGAGCCTATGGAGAAACCATCGAAGTATTGCAAAAATTGCTCCGCAGATAGCGCGTTTGAAGGGATTTCACACATCATAATCAAGCGCAAACCGTGTTCGCCGCGTGTCAGTCCATTTTTTGCCAGCTCCGCTACGACTTCCCGCGCTTCGGTGACCGTGCGCACAAAGGGAATCATCACCTCCACATTGGTATAACCCAAGGTTTCCCGCACCCGTTTCATGGCTTGGCATTCCAACGCGAAGCAATCGGTAAAGCTGGGGGCAACATAACGCCCTGCCCCTCTAAAACCAATCATGGGATTTTCTTCCAAGGGTTCATACGCCTCGCCACCCAACAATAGCCGATATTCGTTGGTTTTAAAGTCGGATAGTCGCACGATCACAGGTTTTGGCCAAAATGCTGCCGCCAAGGTCGATACCCCCTCCGTAAGTTTATCTACATAAAAAGACACGGGATCGGCATAGCCACGGGATTGATGCAGCAGGCTCGCTTGTAAATCGGCAGTCAGGGTGGCAAATTGCAATGCCGCTTTAGGATGAATGCCGATCAGATTGTTGATGATAAATTCCAATCTCGCCAAACCGACCCCCGCCGAAGGTAAGCGGGCAAATTCAAACGCCAAGGTGGGATTGCCGACATTGAGCATCAACTTCACAGGAATTTCTCCCAACACCGCCTCACTTTGCTGCGTCACCTCAAAGCGCAACAGACCGCGATAGACTTTGCCTGTATCGCCTTCCGCGCAAGAAACCGTCACCGCTTCGCCATCTTGTAAAACCTCAGTAGCATTGCCGCAGCCGACAATGGCAGGAATGCCTAATTCACGGGCAATAATCGCGGCATGACAGGTGCGCCCACCGCGATTGGTCACAATCGCCGAGGCGATTTTCATCACGGGTTCCCAGTTCGGGTCGGTCATATCGGTGACCAAAATATCACCCGCTTTAACTTTGTACATTTGTGCGCTATTTGCGACCAAACGCACGCAACCTGTGCCTATCTTCTGCCCGATGGCGCGCCCTTCAATCAGCACTTCGCCTGTTTGCAACAACTGAAATTGCGCACTGCCACTGCCGATGATGGCTTGAGATTGCACGGTTTCAGGACGCGCTTGCAAAATATACAACTTGCCATCTATGCCATCTTTGCCCCATTCGATGTCCATCGGACGACCGTAATGGGCTTCGATTGCCATGGCATAACGCGCCAACTCCAGCACATCGGTATCATTTAAGGAAAACCTATCCCGCATCACGGAGGTCACCTCTTCTATGCGCGTGGAATTACCCGTTGCTTGGCTATCAGTAAACACCATGCGTTGCAATTTCGAGCCGATGCTACGACGCACAATGGCGGGGAAACCCGCTGCTAAATGCGGTTTATGCACATAAAATTCGTCAGGATTGACCGAGCCTTGCACCACCATTTCGCCTAAGCCATATGCCGCCGTGATAAACACCGCATCGCGAAATCCCGATTCGGTATCCAAGGTAAACATCACCCCCGATGCCCCCAAATCCGAACGCACCATGCGCTGCACCCCCGCCGACAAGGCAACACTTTCCCCTGTATATCCTTTGTGTACACGATAGGAAATCGCCCTATCGTTGTATAAAGAGGCGAAAACTTCGCGTATCGCCTGCAAAATATGCTCAATTCCACGGATATTCAAAAAAGTTTCCTGCTGTCCTGCAAACGAGGCATCGGGCAAATCTTCCGCCGTAGCAGAAGAACGCACGGCAAAACTGGTCTGACCATCTTCACTCAATGCGGCATACTGTTCGCGAATTTCTGCTTCCAAACGTGCTGGCAAGGGGGCGGTGACGATCCAACTGCGAATCTCTGCTCCCACTGCGGCTAATGCCACCACATCTGCCACATCCAGCGTCGCCAATGCCGCCTCAATGCGTACATCTAGCCCGTTATCATGTAAAAAATCACGGTACGCTTGCGCCGTGGTGGCAAATCCGCCTGGCACGATCACGCCAGATGCGCCCAGATGACGGATCATCTCGCCCAAAGAGGCATTTTTACCGCCAACTGAAGCAATATCGGCGATTCCCAGTGTTTCAAAAGGCATGACGTAGCGTTGCATGGTTGTACTCCTTATAAAAGTAGGCGATAGCGTGCGGCAGGATGGCAAATTCACATTTGGCGCATCCAGAATCAGGGAGATTATCCACCAATTTGTGAGCGGGTGTCAGACATACGCGACGGCGATAGGCATTATGCTTTTATACATTATGCCGCCCTCTCCCCTGCCCCTCTCCCGCAAGCGGGCGAGGGAATACCCACTGCGCCCCCACGTTTTAGGTACATTTACCGTATGATTTGCATCAATTTAACGGCAACTTCTTCTATAGAGCGGGCGGTGGTGTCTATCCACGGAATCTGGGCGCGGCGCATCATGCGCTCGGCGGCAGCGACTTCGTAGCGGCAGTTTTCGAGCGACGCATAATGGCTATTGGGTTTGCGTTGTTGACGAATCAGATGCAGATAGTCGGGCTTAATGGTCAGTCCGAACAGTTTTTTAGCATGTGGAAGCAAGCAGGGCGGAAGCTGATCGCGCTCAAAATCTTCGGGGATCAGCGGGTAATTGGCAGCTTTGATCGAGAATTGCAGGGATAAATACAAGCTGGTGGGGGTTTTACCACTACGCGACACCCCTATCAATATCACATCCGCATTGGCAAAATCCGCATCCGTTACTCCATCGTCATGTGCCAATGCAAAATGTATGGCGGCAATGCGGCTGGCAGCCTCATGCCGCGCTTGCCCATGCGTACGCCCCACCACGTGCGCGGCGCGTTGTCCTAATTCCTGTTCCAGCGGGGTGATAAAGGTTTCAAACAAATCCAGAAAAAACGCATCCGCTTGACGCAATAACGCGCTGATTTGATTATCCATTAAGGTCATCATCACCAAGGGACGCACGCCATCTTGTACCTTGGCGGCGCGAATATGGGCGAGGCAGTCTTGGGCTTTTGCCAGCGTATCGAGAAAGGGGAAGTGTTGCTGATGAAAGGTCACGCCTTCAAATTGCGAGAGCAAACCTTGACCCAGCGTTTCAGCGGTAATGCCTGTCCCGTCGGAGACAAAGAAAAGCGTGCGGGTGGGGGACATCAAGTCACCTCTAAAAATCCAAAACCTAACCGTGGGTACGACAGATTCGTACGCTTTTGGGTGAACGACCCAATCTTATCCTTACTTTTCGCCCTGTCGGGCGATGTACGAATGAATTCGTACCCACATCATTAGGCGGCTCAAGCGGCGGCGCGCTAAATCACTCGTACCGCTTATGCTTGATGTAAGTTTCGATACTGGCGCGCGTGATTTCGCCAGATTGCATCATCACAGGCTTACCGTTAGGTGCGTACAAATAACTGGTAGGCAATATATCCACCTCGCCAATGGCGGCATACACTTTGTCATCCCCCAACACCACGGGGTAACTTAATGGGTGGATTTTGAGGAAAGTCTCCACCACACCGCGATTGGCGTAGTTTGTTACCACCCCAATCACCACCAAATCCTTGTCCTTATGCGCACTGTGCAGCTCATCTAATTCAGGCAATTCGTGCAAACAAGGCGGACACCACGTTGCCCAATAATTGATCAACACCCATTTACCGCGATAATCTGCCAGCTTCAGCGTATTACCCCGCATATCTTTAAGCACAAAGTCAGCGGCGTGTGCAGAGAGCATGAATCCCCACAGCACCGCCGCTGCTAGCAACTTAATGCCCATGTTTGTCTTCTGCATTGTCATCATGTGAGGCACTGGGTTCTGCCGCGTGGCTAAGATACAACGACAAAGCAATCAGCGCGATACTCATGCCGATATAGACCAAATCCAAGGGGGTCGCAATGTGCATGGTCAAGGTATGTTCAAACAGGGTGACGATCATAATCATCAAAATCACCTTAGCCAGGCGCGATTTCAAATCGTCCAAGCTGTTGATGACCAAAATTTTGCTAGAAGCCTTGCTGCCATGCGCTTGGTTAATGTCGCTGATAAACAGTTCATACAAGCCCAACGAGAAAATCAGCATCACCGTCGCCAACAAATAACCATCCACCACTTCCACAATGTGCGACACCGTGCCGTCATGCAACGCCTTGCGCGCTTCGGCGGTCATATCGCTATCCGCGTAATGCAGGGCGTGTTGCAGCAGATAAAACACATCCACGGTTGCCATATAAAAAATCACAAAGCCCGCGATTAAACTGCCGACCACCGCCACTAAAATCACAAAACGGCTATTCCACAACGCACCTTCAAACAAATCTTCTAAAAATTTCATCTCGCATTCCCTCACACAAATCAATCAAAACAAATAAGGTCGGCAAAAACCGACCTTCGGCGACGCATTCTATCCAAAAACACTCAACTTAACCAGCACACTGAAATTTTTAGGCGTATGTACAGTAAGCCTTTATCTCCCGTGAGCGAGCGTGCGAACCTCCATGTCTGCTTGCAAAAACACCCCTAACCCTGAAAAAACTACCCGTGAAATCCTAGTGTGACTTCGGTCAAAAATACGATAACTTTCAGGTAGGCCCTTAATAACCCTATCGGATAGCACTATCCTATTTCTGAGGGTCAGAAAACGCGTGCCGCGCGACAAATTGCCTAACCAAATCTACTCTGTATCGCAGGTTTACAAATGAAACATCTGTTTGAAAAACAAGGAAATTTAATGTTCAATAGCAGGATGAAGGAATAGTCGGGTCGTTTAATCATTAAGAGTAGGGTGAATAGCTCTTTAGGGGTATTTTTACTGAATTTTTGATAGTGCTATAGTGCATCCTCTTTCCCGCCACAAGCACACATATAAAACGCAACGTCTCACGACCGCGAGGCGGATAACCAGCGAAGTGACGACTAAAACTAAACCGCAAAACGAGGCAGCGTCGTCCCGCTGCAAACACGAGGCGACCCTCTTAAATTGATGCCAAATTGTCTTGACGTTAAGGTCGCCCTACCTTCAATTTAAAGAAAGGATACAAAATGATTCTCACTCGAACGCTGCTTTTATTGGCGAGTTTATGCGCTTGTACGACTCTCTATGCCGCCGACGCAATTACCCCCGCCGAAATCAACAAGCCTGCCGAAACCCCTAAACCCGTTGATAACACCAAACATGCCCGTAATCTTGCGGCATCTTGCACCGCCTGCCACGGCTCTAATGGCAACAGCGCGGGGGGAATGCCTGTGCTGGCGGGGTTAGACAAAGTGTTGTTTGTCACCCAGATGAAAGATTTTAAGTCTGGCGCACGCCCCGCCACGGTCATGCACCAACATGCCAAAGGCTATACCGATGAAGAGTTTGAATTGTTGGCAGAATACTTTGCCGCACAAAAACGCCAATAACAGCACACATCAAGAATAAGGGAGTTCATTATGTCATTCAGCCGTCGTGATTTTTTAAAAGCCAGTGCCGCAGGCATTGTCATTGGCGCATTTCCAAGCATCGCGTTTGCCTCTAGCGAATTAGTTAAGAAAAAAGGACTGCGCGTGGTCGTGGTAGGCGGCGGGTTCGGGGGCGCAACTGCCGCGAAATATATCCGTCAATGGAGCAACCATAAAATTGAAGTCATTCTCATCGAACGCAATGCCAATTTTATTTCCTGCCCACTGAGCAACACCGTGTTGGGCGGCTCGCGCACCATCGACGATCTGACCCATAATTACGATACGCTCAAAAAGAAATATGGCGTGAAGCTGATTAAAGGCGAAGTCACCGCCATTGATCCCGATAAACAGTCAGTGTTGCTGGCAAACGGACATCTCAAATATGACCGTTTAATCGTCTCCCCAGGGGTGGACTTTATGTTTGACAGCGTAGAAGGCATGACCGCCTCTGTCGCCGACGAAAGCATTCCGCACGCGTGGAAAGCAGGGGCGCAAACCGTGTTGTTGCGCAAACAGTTAGAAGCCATGCCCGATGGCGGCGTGTATGCCTTGGCGATTCCCAAAGCCCCCTATCGTTGCCCACCTGGCCCATACGAACGTGCTTGCCAAGTCGCACACTATTTCAAAACCCACAAGCCAAAATCTAAAGTATTGATTTTAGATGCCAATGCTGACATCGTATCCAAAAAAGGGCTGTTTCTGTCGGCATGGAAAGAGTTGTATCCCGACATGGTGGAATACCGCGCCAACGCGGCCGTGCTGAAAGTCGATGTGGCAACCAAAACCGCTAAAACCGAATTTGATGATGTTAAAGCCGATGTATTGAACATTGTGCCTGCGATGCGTGCGGGCAAAGTGGCAGATATGGCGGGCGTGGCAAATGTCGATGGGCGTTGGTGCGGGGTGGATTTCTTGACTTACGAATCTAAAGTGCGCAAAAACATTCACATCATTGGCGACGCAGTCGCAGCGGCATTGCCTAAATCAGGACACATGGCAACGTCGCAAGCCAAAGTGTGTGCCGCAGCGGTCATTGAGTTGATGCAAGGTCAACCACCTGACCAAAGCCCCACGGTTGCTAACACCTGCTACAGCATGGTCAGCGATCATGAAGCCATTCACGTTGCGAACGTGTATCGCTACAACGCCGAAAAACAAGCCATGGTTGCCGCAGACGGCGGCGGTGTTTCTGCCAAACGCTCCGAGTTGGAAGGTTCGTTTGCCAACTACTGGTTAAGAAATATTTTAAACGACACCTTGCTGTAATTTTCTACCTCAGTAAAAAGCTCAAAACGGGACGCGCAAGCGTCCTGTTTCGTTGAGCAAAGACCGCCTTGCAACCACCCACTAACGACCAACAACGCAATAAGCACCCGCACCTAAATTTTCGGGTATTTTAAGCTGTTAGTCGTTCGTTATTAGTCGCTAGTTAATGCGGTGAATCTGCTTGATGCTATATTTTTCACAATATATTCAAGCGGATGAGAGAAATCTTTCACTCCGCCAACTAAAAACTAACGACTAGCGACTAACAACTCAATACCCAATTATTTGTACGCAACCACTTACACACCACGACTTATCCAGCAATACCTGTCTTTACCAAAATTCACGCTGTTGACTCAAGTGTTTTATGCTTTTTTGTAAGGATTTTATCTTGACAGCGACCTTTTTTGCTAGCTGATGGTTCACGGAGACGATGATGGTTTGTTGAGCAGATAAAGCAGGGTCTGCCGCTAAATCCCCAAGTAGGCGATGGGCGACAACTAAATCATGGATTTGACCAAGTACGTCTTGCACCTCACCTAACGCGCTCAAATACGTCTGGGCGGCGTGTTTGTCGTACAAAGTGACAAAAAACTCGCTGCCATAACGTAGTTTTTTAGCGAGGATGCGCAGCAGGTGCAAACTTACCATATCGTGCTTATCCAAATGCGCGATGGCGTGGTGATAGCGTTTCGCCAATTGCTTTAAATACTGACTGGCAAAGTGCCGCGACGAGGGGGATGCGGCTGCGGCTTGTTGCCAATACGCACTATTCATCCAATGCGCAAAACGTAATAACAACTGTTGCAACGCACGCCCCTGCCCTGCCCCACTCAATACCACGCAACATTCAGCACGTTGGCGCACACTACACGCTAACAATGCCTGCACTTCAAGATGTTCAGCCAGCGCAGGGGCTTCTACAATCTCACTGATAAACACATCCCATTCCCGAATGCGCCCCAATGCCTTTCCCAGCATGGCGATTTCTTGGCGCAATGCGGCAAGGGTTGCATCCGCACATAACTTTTCTGCCATGCGCAATGCCACCCGCAAACGCCGCAAGCCGATGCGCATTTGGTGCAAATATTCGGCATCATCGCTGTGCAGCGCACCGTGTATATTGCGTTGCAAATGCCAGACACAAGACCAAATCAAGGTTTGCAACACATCAGGCAAGCTATCGCTACGCGCAAAATCTAAATGTTCACTTTTAACAGGCTGCTCGACATAGCCTGACAGCAAATGAAAGCCGCGCTCAGCTTTACTGACCAATTCCAACTCAAATGGCACAATTTCCAGTATCGCCATCGCCAACTCGAATAGTTGCTGTGGTTCGCCTGATTTCAACTCCAACTCTAGCTCACAGATCGGCGTGTGCTGTTGCGTGGTACTGACTTCGCCATGGTCGATACACAGCTCAATTTTCGCGCCATGCCAATCCAGTATGCGACTGGAACGATAAAAATCGGTCACAAAAACGGGGGTAAGCGCGCTGCGTATATCAGAGGGGAGCTGTTCATCCCACACGGCCGTTTCCAGTCTAGAAAAGTCGAGTGCGGCTGTCGGCACAGGAATTTCCCACTCATTGCGCTGATGCAATCCTGCTTTGACTGAGCCGCCTCCTTTTAGGGTTTGCAACCACTGCCCACGACTACGGCGCAGTCGCAACGCCATTTTGCGGTCATGCAGTTGTAAGGTGGGGGTATCGTAATAGATATTGTGCAGTCGGCGGCTGACGGGGCGTTCAATTTGATGCGCCTTGAACAAAGCATGTCGCCTGAGCTTGGTCAGGTGTTCAGGGGCAATACGCAACTTAAGTTCGGTTTCAATAGCCATATAAACACCTATCCCTCAATTTTCGTGTACTTTAAGTCGTTAGTCGTTAGTCGTTAGTCGTTAGCGTTTAGTTGGTGGGGTGTAAACTTTATCGCATCTCACTGAATATATTTAAAAGATTACATTTGTGTACAGCTTTGCACGCCGCCAACTAAAAACTAACGACTACCGACTCATACCCAATTACTTATACGCAACACTTTACAATACACCCCCATCATTAGGCGTAATGAGCATGAAAAGTGTCGATGCGCGTGCAATTTCGACCGTCCTCTTTTGCGTGATACAGCTGTAAATCGGCTGCGGCAATCAATGATTTCGGGCTGGAATGCCGACTACTCACCGCTAACCCGATTGAAATGGAAATACATGGCAATATCACCCCCGTCGCACCGCAAATCCTTTTAGTGGCAATAGATTGCCGTATAGACTCCGCAATCATCACCCCTTCGTCTTGACTGGTATTAGGCAAAATCACCATAAACTCCTCCCCCCCGTAACGCGTGGTGAAATCGTAAGGACGCACGGTGGTTTTCAACACTTCGCTTAACGCGATCAGCGCGTGGTCACCTCCCAGATGCCCATGAAGGTCGTTGTATTTTTTAAAATGATCCACATCCATCATCAACAAACACAAGGTTTGCCCGTTATTACTGGTGTGTTCCAACAAGTGCGGCAAAGCACTATCTAACCAACGGCGGTTATACAAACCCGTCAGACCGTCGATACTGGCATAAACACTCAGCTCTTCTATATACATCCGATCTTGAACGATGCGGTGCGTATTGGACTTGATCCAACGGATAATCAAGCGTAATAAATTTCCCGCAACAGGATTGGTGTCCGCCACCAATTGGTGCAGCAAATCACAGTGTATCGGGAAAATCTGACAGACTTCTTTGGCAACCACATAGGCAGAAGGCTGCGTGCCATCCAGTATAGACATCTCGCCCACCGAAGCACCCTGAGTCAGCTCTCGAATTTCTGGCGTATCCAACGAAGCAAAATGCACCGCCAATACCCCTGACAAAATCAAATAAATATGATAATTCTCGTGTTCTGGCGCAAGCAATACATCACCAGGAGCCAAAGTCAACGGCGCAGCACGCTCAACGAGCAAACGCAACATCGCCTCAGGTGCATCACGTAGCAACTCAGTTTGCGCCAATGCTTCGATTAAAGAACTCATTCACCATCCTTAAATAGCCATCCATCTACCGCTTTAATATAACCCATGCTACCACTAGCAAAAACAACGATCATTATCAACTGAGTTATCGCTTCTTCCGCAATGCTCAATTCAAAAAACGTACAAATTACACGAGAATTTCTCGCAATAAATTCTTTCATCCATCACCTCCCTTTTTTAGGGCAGGAAACGATCTAAGTTAGTGCCTGTAAGGTGGCGGACACTATACCTTGCCACGCCACAATATCACCAAACCATGACGCGGCAAGGTATAAGCACCTGCGCCTAAATTTTCGGGTATTTTAAGCTGTTAGTCATTAGTCGCTAGTTAATACTGGAAAACTGCCCGCTACTATGCTTTTTACAATATATTCAATCAGATGAAATAAATCTTTCACGCCACCAACTAAAAACTAACGACTAACAACTCAATACCCAGTTATTTGTACGCAACCACTTATCACGAGCAGGGCAGACTTACCATTTATTGAGATACATATTCAGCAAGGGCGGGACTTCTGTGTTTTCAGGGTCGAATTTAAGGAGCGCAAAATAGGTCGCGATGAGGTCATCGGTGCGCCCTTGTTGTTCCATGAGGCGCGCTTTGAGTAAATAGCCACTTTCCGTCGCCTTCATGGCAAGTGCTTGATTGATATATCGCTCTGCGGCTATCAGGTCGTTCATCTTGAGCGAAACTCTCGCTAAGCGATACGGGACATCCGCATCTTTAGGATCTTGCTGTCCTACTTGTTTATATTCCACCATGGCTTGCTCCAGGTCGCCTAAGTACTCTAAAGAAGCCGCCAGATTAAACAAGGTGAACTTGAATTTAGGGTCTAATGCGAGTGCTTTGCGATACTGCACGATTGCATCGGCATAGCGTTGGCGCATCCGATATTGATCGCCGAGACGATGATAATTACCTGCATCTTGCCCGCCTTCTGCCAGCGTTTCATAAGTGCGCATTTCAGCGTCATCTACGCGCTGAATAAAACTGTTCACGTAAATCGTGCCTTGCAAATCGAGCTGCGTGGTAATCGAGGATGTCTCCAGTGCCGTGCGTACATGGGTAATATGCTCAATCGGATCATATTTCATCGCGGGTTCGAGCAATTTTGCCACGCTATCCAAGGTGATGGTTTCCACCAAGGGTTGGCGAAACTCTTTAAATTGGCGTTTTTGTACGCTCGCCATTTCAAATTCCAGCACAGGATGGTCTATGGTGTTAATCGGCGCAGGAATATTCCTGACCTGCTCAAAAACCTGTTCGCTCATTAAGTTATACGCCAAGGAACGCGGTACCACCTGACCTTGCATTAAACTTTTCTTAAGCATAGGGGATTTTTCAACCAAATCGGGATGTCGTAAATGCACAGGCTGATCGCCTGCGATCAACAAGAAATAACCCGATTTGATAAAAGCCACAGTGCAGTACTTAAAGCGTTTTTCGAGCGTTTTGATGATGATACGCGCACCTTCGCTGCCGACGCGTCCATCCATCCAAGTCACATAAATCCCTTCAGGACGCAATCGTTGTTTAATCACATCAAAGAAATCCAAGGTATAGAGTTTCGATGAGCTAAAGTACAAGGGCGAGGTGACGGTATTTAAGATCATGTCGTACTGCTTTTGCGTCGATTTGGTGTAATGAATCGCATCATCGACCACAATATGGACTTTGGGATTATTAACGATGTCAAAATTCCAGCGTTTCATGCGGTACTGATTTTCTACCACCACAGGATTGATTTCCACCACATCCGTGTGATCAAACAACAGTCCCACCACCGATGCCGTGCCACCGCTGCCCAAGCCCAATACCAAGGCTTCATCGGTCTTAGGGGACAAAATAGACCCTATCGTGCCGACAATTTTTTCCGACGGGTTATTCATCGGAATACTGATATAGCCATTGATGAAGAAGTAAGGCTCATTATTTTTCCAGTTAATCGAAAAAACGTCTTGATAGCCTTTGAATTTTTCGGGAAAGTTAAAGTCTTTGCGATCCTGTGCTAAGTCCTCAGCCGAATGGAATGAGGTATAGCTCAAATACAAAAAGTCTTCATCCCACTGCCAATGGTGTTGCGCTACGGTCAGCAATACCACCACCACGGCACTTGCCGAGAGTGCCATCTGTTTAAATTCAACGCGTATGGTTTGCCATTGATAGGTCAAGAGTGCCGTTAAAACCAGCCCAGATATAACCAACAGTTGTACGCCATAATCCAGATAGAGATGCAACACCAATGCCATCAACAAGAAGCCTGCTACATTGGCAATTGAGCTGATAAACAATAACTTACCCGATTCTTGCGCGACTTCATTTTGCGTATTGAGCAACGCGGGAATCGTCGCCCCAAAGGTAATGGCAGGAATCGCCATCAAGCCGCATAAAATAGCCCCTTTTAGCAGCAAAACCATATTGCCGTGTTCAGTGGCATCTTCGTAAAAAGTGGCATACAACGACATCAACGTTTCATATGACACCAAAATCAATAACAGCCCGACTAAATTCGCCAGCAATAAATGGGTATAGCGAATCTGCCAGCGTTTGACGAGATGAGAACCAAGTGCGATACCAAACAAGACAATGGTCAATACCATGGCAAAGGTTTCACGGAAGGGACCAAACATCATTTCACTGATTTTGACCATAAACAACTGGAACACCGCTGAAGCGATGCTCACGAGTACCAGCGAAATCAAATGATGCCGTGGCAGGGAAATCGCTGCTTCTTGGTGTGCAGGCGGGTTATTGGCGATGGATTTGGCCGAAAAATACAAAATGACGGCGACCAGCAAATTGACCGCACCAAATGCCAATACTGTCCCGCTGATGCCAAAAATACGAATCAACCAAAATTCAATTAACAACGCCGTCGCCGCTGCGCAGAAGTTGTAAATCGCATAAACTTTTGAAAAGACAGGGCGATCGTCCGTGCGCCCCAGATAACCTGCAAACAGCGGCACGCTACAGCCCATTAAAAAGGCGGGGAACAACAGCAACAAGGTCCCCATGAGAATGGAGCCGACTAAATTCGGTAAAAAACTAAATCCGTGATAGAGCAAATACTCAATAGGTTGATTCGCTTGAGAAAAAATAATGCCGTATAAGCCTATGCCCGCTTCAATCCACCATAACTTAGACCACAACCGATAAGCATATTTCGCGCCTAAGCCTATGCCCAATAAAAAAGTGATCAATACCGCTGCGGAAACCGCAAATTGATCACCTAAAATACCGCCTAGAATACGTCCGTACAAAATCTCATAAGAGATACCACTTAGACCTGAGAGCAGCAGCACAAAAGTCAGCAAAAATTTTTGGTTCATCATTATTTTCCTCATCGAAAGGTCATTAGCGGTCAATTCTATAGCGATAATTTGCGGTGCGGTGGAGAATTTGCCATTTTTATGTCCTTGTGAAACTAAAGTGTTAGGGCTAGTCTAGCCAAATAAAAGCCCCCATGCGCCCTGTTACCCCCTCACGTCGATAGGAAAAAAAGCGTGCCGAATCACGATAAGTACATAAATCGCCACCTGAAATTGCTGTAATACCGAGCGCATTGAGGCGTAGCCGCGCCAAGGCGTACAAGTCGGCGAGGTATTTTCCTGGGGTCGCCGAGGGTACAAATGCCATCGCGGCGAGCGGATCCTGCGCCACAAATACCGCACGCACCTCCTCACCCACTTCAAATGCCGTCGCGCCAATGGCAGCCCCCAACCAAACCTGCACATCTTGTGGTGCTACGCCCATCACCGCCACGGTCGCTTCAATCACGCCATCCGCCAGTCCGCGCCAGCCCGCGTGTACTGCTGCGACCACCGTGCCTTGGCGATCACACAGCAACAAGGGCAAACAATCCGCCGTCATGACTACACACACCGCTCCACCGCGCCGTGCCACACTCGCATCTGCACGGGGGCGGCAGGTCGCCATGCCCGCATCGACCACCGCAATGCCATGCACCTGCTCTAACCAAACAGGTTCACTCGGCAGCATCTGATTGAGCAACATCCGATTCTGTACCACGCTTAAAGGGTTGTCGCCCACATGGTCACCCAAATTCAAACTGTCATAAGGTGCGACGCTTAATCCACCTGTGCGGGTGGTTTGGAAAGCGTGAACGTTGGCGGGAGCGTGCCAAGTAGGAAAAATAAGCGGAAGAGACATGTGTTTGTTATTGGTCGTTAGCGGGTTTGGTTACGCCGCAATCCATACCTCTGCGGTGGGGTAATCGCTAAACACCTCCACTTGTGCCTCGACGAACAAGCGTGAGAGGATAGCCTCCCAAGTCAGCCACTGATCTTCTGTGACGACCGCGATTTTATTGAAATCGTAATGATGCGCTTGGCTAAAAAATTTAATTTCTTCCCACACCGTGTCGATACTGACGCTCAACATTGCCCGCAGATCAAACAGTAAATTCACCGTACCAGGGGTTTTAAGCTCATAGACCACCTGTTCTTCAAATTGCTTAAAATCAGCAAGGGTAAATTCTCCCATTACCGCTACGTTAACCAAATGTGGCGTTTGTTGAATCGTAATCATGGTGCATCCTTTCGCAGTAAGAAAGCAGGAGATTAACATAAACCCCGAATGCCCATGCAGCCTTGCTACACATCCTGGCAATTCTCAATTCAAAACAATTGCTGTCACGTTCAGAGGAGCAAGCCAGCTTGTTTCCGCTTGTTTTCGCATTGCTTGTCCTCACGCCGCCCCCTACAATGCGCGTCCGCCCTGTTTGATTCGCCTTTCATTATGTTTGCCTACCTCTTGCGCCGCATTTTGTACGCTGTGCCGATCCTCATCGGGGTGAATGTGTTGACGTTCACTTTATTTTTTGTGGTCAACACCCCCGACGATATGGCGCGGATGCAGTTGGGCATGAAGCGCGTCACGCCTGAAGCCATTACCAAATGGAAACACCAGCACGGCTACGATAAACCGTTATTTTTCAACGCTAAAGACAGCGGTACGGCGAAAATCACGGACACCATTTTTTGGGATAAATCCGTGGGGATGTTTGTGTTGGACTTTGGTTTTTCGGATGACGGACGCAACATTTCGCGGGAAATTCAAACGAGGATGTTGCCCAGTTTGGCGATTGCCTTGCCGACTTTTTTGGTCGGATTGTTGCTGTATGTCAGCTTTGCTTTGGTGATGACGCTGCTGCGCGGCACGTTTTTGGACACGGCTGGCGTGGCGGTATGTGTGTTATTGATGTCGGTGTCCAGTTTGTTTTTTATTATCGGCGGGCAATTTTTGATTAGCAAACTGTGGCATTGGGTGCCGATTTCAGGCTATGACGATGGTTGGGCGGGGGTGAAATTTTTGATTTTGCCCGTTTTGATCGGCATCCTCGGCGGCGTGGGTGCTAGCACGCGCTGGTATCGCACCATTTTTTTGGAAGAAATCGGCAAAGATTATGTGCGCACGGCGCGCGCAAAAGGCGTATCAGAATGGGCGGTGCTGTTTCGTCATGTACTCAAAAACGCCATGATTCCCATCTTGACGGGCGTGGTGGTGGTGATTCCGTCGCTGTTTATGGGCAGTTTATTGACCGAATCATTTTTCGGCGTGCCAGGACTGGGCAGCTACACCATAGACGCGATTCAGGCGCAGGATTTTGGCGTGGTGCGGGCGATGGTATTTTTAGGCTCGGTGCTGTACATCATCGGACTGATTTTGACCGACGTGTCTTATACCTTGGTTGACCCACGCGTGAGGTTGCAATGAATTTTATCCCCGTGATTTTATGGAGCGACGCGCTGGTGTTTTTGCTGCTGAGTGCGGGTGGCGTGGGTGTCTATCATATACGACGGCATCCACATTTGTTATTGCCGTGGCAGCGCGTGGCGCAAAGTTCCATGGCGATGGTGTCGTTGTTGCTGTTGTCGGTGTTTTTGCTGATCGGCGGACTGGACACGCTGCATTTTCGGGAAGCGTTGCCCAATCAAAGCGGGAGCTATTCGCCCGAAGTCCTCAGCGTGTTGGACAAACTGCTGGGCAAATTAAAATCCCAAACCGAAAAAACCTATTCCGCGCCGTTTGCCACCACCTTGTATGCCAAAGAAACCTATACCGATGCGGCAGGACAGGTGCGGCGCGATTATCCAAAATTGCGCTATGGCGGCACGCATCTGACTGATTTATCAGCAAAAAATAGCGATGTGGTTAGTCGCAGTGTGCAGGGTGGCGCGGTGGGGTTGTTGCTTGGCGGGTTGCTGATCGTGGCGGTTCGTAGGTTGGGCTTCAGCCCAACGCGTCGGGTTGAAACCCGACCTACGGCAACAGGTTCGCCAGATGGAAAAAAGCGTGCGAATAAATTCGCACCTACGGTTGCGGCACTGCTGTTATTCATCTTCTTCGGCATCGTCGCCAACCTCGCCACGGTGTATCACGTCCTTGGCACGGATAAAGTCGGGCAAGATGTGTTGTATTTGTCGCTGAAAAGCATACGCACGGGGCTGATTATTGGCACGGTGACGACCTTAGTCACGCTGCCGCTGGCATTATTTTTAGGCATCGCCGCTGGGTATTTTCGCGGTTGGGTGGATGACGTGATTCAATACATCTACACCGTACTCAGTTCCATCCCCAGCGTGTTGCTGATCGCCGCCGCCGTGTTGATGATGCAAATCACCATCGACACCCACCCGCAATGGTTCGATACCGCCGCCGCCCGCGCCGACTTGCGGCTGGTGTTTTTGTGCCTGATTTTAGGCATGACCAGTTGGACAGGCTTATGCCGCTTACTGCGCGGCGAAACGCTCAAACTGCGCGAAATGGAATACATCCAAGCCGCGCAATCCTTCGGTGTCTCCAGCCTACGCATCCTCACCCGCCACATCGTGCCGAACGTCATGCACATCATCTTGATTTCGCTGGTCATGGATTTTAGCGGACTGGTACTCGCCGAAGCCGTACTGTCCTACGTCGGCGTGGGCGTGGATCCGTCCATGATGAGCTTTGGCACGATGATTAACGCCGCCCGCCTAGAAATGGGACGCGAACCCATGGTCTGGTGGACACTCGCCGCCGCGTTTAGCTTTATGCTGGTGCTGGTGTTAGCCGCCAATTTATTCGCCGATGCGGTAAGAGATGCGTTTGATCCGAGGTTGAATAGGACGGGATAAAGGTATTTCTTGCTATGGTGTTGAATATCACGTTTAATCCGACACATCGTGATGATTGCCGCGACCATATTGGTTTGTATTCACGATGCTTCAAAGATACCCACTTAAACGCTACAACGAATTAGGAGTAACGCAATGGAAATGGTTTCATACTGGAAGCACCCCAAAGAAATTTATGGTGATGATGAGGGTTTAGTTCTCATCATTGGATATTATGACCACAAGAACGAAAATAATGGTGGGAATAAGGCTCTTGGCATTCACTGGGGAAACTTTCCGCAGTCATTTGGCAAATTGAGTCCTTGCGTAATTCCCACAAACACGAGAAATGCAATCCTTTCTGGTTTGCTACACCAAGCAGTTTCAACTAATGATGCAGCCAAAATTGCGAGCCTTATCGAAGCGATTGACTTTTTCAGATAATCCAAGCAAGGCGGATTTAGCCTTAAACAATCCGCCTTTTCTACACTCCTAACATCATGTATAAATTCAAAATATTGTGCTACGCCTGCGGCACGTTTTTCAGTCTAAATTTCAAATGAAACCCTCTCTAGCCTTGCAATTGCACCGCGCTGCGATTCGCCGAATTGTGGCGAGTCATCGCGCTCACAATCCGCGTGTATTTGGTTCGGTATTGCGCGGGGAAGATGACGCAAACAGCGATTTAGATTTATTGGCGATCCCTTGCAAGGCACGACGTTGTTTGACTTGGGCGCGATTCAAATTGAGCTGGAAGAATTGCTCGGCGTGGCGGTGGATGTACTGACCGCAGGCGATTTGCCCGCCCGTTTTCGGGACGGTGTGGTGCGCGAGGCGGTGGCGGTATAAACGAACGTAGCCCGTATGCAGTGAAACGGAATACGGGAAATGCCCTCGCAAAACTCCCCGTATTGCGCTGCGCTACATACGGGCTACGGGATAGACGCATTCACAAAACCAAAGGAGTTTTTTATGTCAACCATTTATAACTTACCGCCCCATTTACAACCCCGCGTGCAAGCGGAATTGAAATTTGGGGAAGCCTTAGCTTGGGTGGGGCAGCCGAATCCGAGTCGGATGATGCGGGTGGGTTTTGCGATGTGGTTTTTCTTTATCCCGTGGACGGCGTTTAGTTTGTTTTGGATGGCGGGCGCGTCGGGGTTTCACTTGCCGACGTTTGACAGTGTGTTTAGCTTTTTTCCGTTGTTTGGCTTGCCGTTTTTATTGGTTGGTTTGGGCGGGCTGGGTTCGCCGTTTTGGCTATATCGTAAGGCGCAATTTACGGTGTATGTGCTGACCACGCAGCGGGCGTTGTCCATCGAAGGCATAAAATCCGTCACGGTTAAATCCTATCCGCTAGCAGAAATGCCCACTATCGAACGCACCGAACACGCGGATGGATCAGGCGATTTGATCTTTAAAACAGAAGCATACCGCGACAGCGACGGCGACAGACAAAACAAAAAACATGGCTTTTTTGCGATTGAAAATGTGCGCCAAGTTGAGCAGCAAATCAGTCATTTGAAACAATCAGGGTGGTGATAAGGAAGAGAGAAGAGAAGTTAACTTTTTGAAATATATTCATATAGATGTGCGCCAATCACCCGCTATAGACTCACGACTAGCAACTCACGCCCCCGCACCCCATTACGGCTACGCACCCCTTAAATTCTAGCGGTGCGACAATTTGCCACATTCCCAAGCTGTTTTTACGCCATAGAATCCGCGTCGATTTAACCATAACGACACATAGTACAAGGGCGTATTTTATGAAAAAACAGCCTTAAGTACCTGCACCTAAGTTTTCGAGTATCTTGATTGGTCAGTGAGCAATAATAGGCAAAAACAGAGCTGTAGGGTGGATAAGCTGCGCGCATCCACCTGAATTGATTATAAAAATGGTAGATGCGCGACGGCTTGTTTCACCTTTCACCTTTCTCGTTTCACAAATAGGTAATGCGCGACCTTTAAATTCCCGAACGGGAATAATCCACCCTTTCTCCGCACTTTTTGCCCATTTGTTCCCGTTCGGTAAATTTTCCTTGTACCTGAGCGCATTCAACGGCATAATTTCCCGAACGGGAAAATTTTAGGTCAACCACCATGCTCACCATCCAAACCCCTCAACAACTTGGCACAGCGATACGCGGCGCACGCAAGCAATTGGGACTGACGCAGGCGCAATTGGCATTGGCGGCGGGGGTGGGTGCGCGCTTTGTGGTGGAGTTGGAGGCGGGCAAACCCACGGTGCGCTTGCAACACACCCTGCGCGTATTGGCAGCATTGGGCGGGGAAGTGCAATTGGCGGGCTTGCCTAGCGGAGGCGATCATGCGGCATGAATTGGCGGTGTGGTTGTTTGCGCAGTGCGTCGGGACATTGAGTTGGCAGGCGGGGCGGCTGACGTTTTGCTATCACGCGGATTGGTTGCAACGGGCGGATGCCCTGCCGCTGTCAGTCGCGTTGCCGTTGCAATCTGCGGCGTTTGACGATGCGGCGGCGCGTCCGTTTTTCGCGGGATTATTGCCAGAAGGACGGCTGCGTGACTTGATTGCGCAGCAATTTCACTTGTCGCGGCAAAATGATTTTGGCTTGCTGGATCAGCTCGGCGGGGAATGCGCGGGGGCGGTGAGTTTGCTACCCATCGGGGATGCGCTGCCCGTGGCGACTCATGCAGTGGATTGGTTGGACGAGGCGCAATTGCGCGCGCTGTTGGAGGAGTTGCCGCGCCGCCCGATGTTAGCGGGCAAAGAGGGCTTGCGCTTGTCGTTGGCGGGCGCGCATGACAAATTGCCCGTGGTGGTGGATGGCGCACGCATCGGTTTGCCGCGTGCGGGCACGCCCAGCACCCATATTTTGAAACCCGCCATCGCGGGCGTGGCGGACAGCGTGATGAACGAAGGCTTTTGCCTTGCCCTTGCCGCTCAACTCAAGCTGCACGTTGCTCGCGCCCAGATTTACCCGCTGCAAAATCAGCCTTTTTTGCTGGTGGCACGCTATGACCGCCTCTGCAACGGCGACACGGTGCAACGCCTGCACCAAGAAGATTTTTGCCAAGCGTTAGGCTATGTGCCTGAAATGAAATATCAAAACGAAGGCGGCGCGGATTTGGCGCGCTGTTTTGACCTGCTGCGACTCGCCACCCGCCCTAGCGTGACCCACATTTTGCGGCTGTTGGACAATGTGATTTTCAACGCCCTGATTGGCAATCACGACGCGCACGCCAAGAATTTTTCCCTGTTATATCAAGGCAAAACCGCCAGCCTAGCCCCGTTGTACGACACGCTGTGCACCGCGATTTACCCTGATTTATCGCCCAAAATGGCGATGAAACTCGGCAGCAAATACCGCTTTGAAGAGGTTTTTCCGCGCCATTGGGAACAATTCGCCGCCGAGGCAGCACTGTCGAAAGCCCAAACCCGCAAACGCGTGCACACCCTCGCCATCGCACTCCCTGCCACCGCCCGCCAATTACAAACCGATCCCCGCTTTGCTGCCTCACCCGTGGTGGGCAAAATCGTGCAATTTATCGAACAACGGGCAGACATGACGCTGCGGCGGCTCAATCAGCCTTGATTTCGATAGCCATTTATCTGTAATTCCGCAACCCATCTGGGGGTAAGCACTTTCAGGGTTGATCGTCAGCAAAGTTTCCAGCATCCCGTCAACTTCATCAAGATTGCCGTTATGCGTAGCCGCACTCAGAATTAGCTTTTTCGCTGTCGAACAACAAATCAGCAATTTAAAACAATCAGGGTGGGGGCTGGTTTCGCCATAAAATGAAAAAGTATTTAAATTTTTACAATATATTCATATAGATGTGCGCAGCTCCCCCGCCAATCACCCGCTATAGACTCACGATTAGCAACTCACGCCCCCGCACCCCATTACGGCTACGCAGCCCCTTAAATCCTAGGGGTGCGACAATTTGCCACATTCCCAAGCTGGCTTTTGCTCCCTACAATCCGCGCCATTCTAATCAGGCGACAGGGAGATAATATGAAAAAAGCACCACACTTTACGCTTGGCATACTGGCAATGGCAGTGAGTTCAGCGGTCTATGCCGAGCCAGATATGTTGCCCGCTGTAACGGTGACTTCGACCACCATTGATGATCGGTTTGACGCGAAACGCGGCGAACCGAGCAATGTCAGCCATATCAGCGGTAAAAAAGTGGATGAAACCCACGGCAAAAATATCTTGCAAGTGCTGGAAGGTGTGCCAGGGGTAACCGCTGAATTGCAAAGTGGGGATTCGTTGAAAATCACGTTGCGCGGGATAGAGAACCAACGTTATATGGGTGAAAAACCAGGGGTGGCGATTGTGATCGACGGCGTGCCTGTGATGGAGCGCACGGGGCGGGTCAACATTGATTTGGACAATATTGAGTCGATTCGGGTGATTAAAGGTGGAGCTTCGTATTTGTTTGGTGAAGATGCCTTGTCGGGGGCGGTGGTGATTACCACCAAGCGCGGCGCAAAGATGGCGGGCTTAAGTGCGGGCGTGGAAACGGGCAGTTTTGGCTATCAAAAACAAGTCGTTAGCGGGGGTTTTGCTAAGGGCGATTGGGTGGGGCATCTTCAGGCTTCGCACACCGCTGCACGCGATTTTTATGACCAAGGCAATTATTTGCGTAATTATCTCAATGGCAAATTGCAATATGCCATTGATAGTACGAGCGATATTTCGTTTGGTTTTGAACAGTCTAAACGCAATAAAGACAGCCACGGCACAGTGCGTGGCGTAGAAAATGCCTATCTTGATCCCCGCAGTGCTTCGGGCTTGAGCGGTAAAGATTTTTCGCGTTTGTATGACGTGGGTTTGGGCAAGATGAACCTGAATTATTCCAAAGATTTAGGGGCGAATGGCAATGTGATGGTGGGGGTGTATCAATATGCTGACCACACCAATTTTAAATCCAATGGCACAACGGGCTTTTTACGCGATGCCAATGGCGTATTGCTGAGTCCGACCAATATCTCGCAAGACCCCAATGCTTACATCAACAGCAACGATAATAATCAAATCCAAAAAGGCTTGAAAGCGGAGTGGCGTAAAGGCGGTGAGGTGCTAGGTTGGATGGCGGGCTTGGATTTGCGCCGCGATCAAGATCATCAAGTAGTCGCAAATGCCATTACTTATTCCGCCCGAAGTACCGCAATTGGCGGGGCGAATCCTTTGAATCGCGCTGGGACAATCACGATTAACGATTTGTTGCAAACCACGACCCAAGCGGTGTATGGCGAGCTGAAATGGCAAGCCACGCAACCGTTGACCCTGACGTTTAATGCGCGCTACGATGATTTGCTGACCCAATACAGCAGTGCCATGCCTGCGGTTGCAGGTAAGTTAATGTCTGGACAAAAAAACTTTAACGTGTGGTCAGAGCGCATCGGGGCGAATTACGCGCTGTCCGATAGCCATGAAATTTACAGCAACATTTCCACAGGTTTCCGCACCCCCACCCCCACCCAGTTATATGGCAGCACCATCAGCCCTACAGGCGTGGGCGTGGTGCAGGGCAATCCCAATTTGCGTCCCGAACAATCGTTAAATCAAGAAATTGGCTTGCGCAGCAAAGGCACTTGGTTTGGGGTGGGCATGGATATGGATGTGGCGTTATTCCTGCTAGAACGCAAAAACTTTATTCTCAACACAGGCGGGCAATATCAAACTGCGCCCACAGGCGTGGTGGAACAATTCCAAAATATCGGCGGGGTGCGTAATCGCGGCATGGAGTTAGCCTTGAAGACAGATCGCAAAGAAACGCTTTCGGCGGATTTAGCCTACACCTATTTGGATGCGCGCTTTACCCGCAATGACAGCTATTGGATGGCAATGGGCTCTCGCCTCAATCCGCAGCCGTCGGTGCTGTACAACAACACAGGCAACCTGGTGCCGCGCACGCCCAAGCACAAAATCAACCTCAACACCCGCTATCGTTATTCCGCTGCCTTGAGCTTTAACGCAGAAATCGGTATGCAGTCTGGTTTATATGCCGATGAAACCAATCTGATTTGGATCGGCGGGCGCACCACCACCAATTTAATGGCGACTTACGATCTTAAAACCCAAGACGGCGCGAAATGGTCGTTCTTTGCCCGCGCCGATAATGTGTTTAACCGCTTCTACTACACCACCATTCGCGGCTCGTCAGACTCCAATGGCGACGGGGTGTTTAACGCGCTTGATCCCTCCATTGTGGTCAACGCAGGACGCGTGTTGACCGCTGGTTTAACCATTAAATTTTAGGAATCCAGATGAAAATGAAATGGTTAGGGATTTTATGGCTGGGCCTGTCAGCCCCCGTTTGGGCGGAAACTTCGGCGAGTGGTGTGCCGCATGGACACGGTGAACACGCGCATCATCATGGAAAACACAGCGGTCAATCGCCCACGGCATGGACAACCTTACCGCTGCTCACGGTCAAAATGCGGGGTGAAGCACGCGGCAATGTGTCCATCGTGCCGCAAAATATTGTGGCGGATCGCATCGACGCGTATTCCAATGCCGCAACCTCGCCCAGTCGCCCGTTGGCGTTGGATATGGCGGGCGCGCAATTAGACAAACCTGCATCGGGTGGTTTTCATTGGCTAACCGCACGGGAACAACAAGGCAATCAAGTGCGCACCGCTTCTACGGTGTATTACTTTAGTCACCCTGGCAAAAATCCCACGGCGATGTTTTTAAAGCCAAAAAATGAGCTAGAGCTGATTCCGCAACCGTTTCCGCGTGAACATTCTCGTTATCGCGCCAATGAAGATTGGTCATTTTTGGTGCGTTTTAAGCATCAACCGCTGGCACAACATCAAGTGCAATTGCTGACCCAAAATGGCACGACAGCGACGTTTACCAGCGATGCGCAAGGCATCGTCAAAGTACACTTTCCTGATGATTTTAAAGCAGAAAGTGCAGTATCAGCGGGGCAACATAGCCACGGGAGGCGCAGCAGCCAGTTTGTGTTAGTAACCGAGCAACAAGGGGCAAACCATTATCTGACCAGCTTTAACGGACAATATGGTTCAGACGCGTTTTATCAGCGAGATTTAGGGCTAGGCTTAGGCTTTATGGTATTGGGGATGTTGAGCGCGCTACCCTTATTGCGTCAACGTCGCAAACAGGAGGCAGCATCATGCTAAAAATGTTATTTCCCACCTTGGGACGGTTGCGCTTCACGGTGCAAATGGTGATGTTGTTTGTGACCGTGTATGGCGGGGCGTTATTGGGTAGCTACACCGTGGATCGCATTTCACAAGCCTTACCCGCGTTGTCGTGCGCGTTCGATAAACAAACGGGCGACCATTGCATTTTGATTGTGTCGCAACACCAATTACATCACCGTATTGGCGAAGCCTTAGCGAAAGCACAAACACTGACGGTGCAGGTATTTATCCCCACCTTGATTTCTGTCGCGACTTTTTTTGCCTTTTTCTTTTTATTAAATAAAGCCTTTTGCGGATGGGTCTGTCCGATGGGGACGGTACAGGAAATCATTTTCCGCCTCGGACGCAGACTGGGGCGACCTTTAAACCGCCTCGCCCCGCAACAAGTCGGCAAAGTGCGCCCTGTGAAATGGCTGTTGTTATTGGTGCTGGTTTTGGGTTTACCTTTGTTGGCGGGCATGGGCGTTGCCTCCAATGAGTTGGGCGATCCGTATTGCCAAGTTTGCCCGTCGCGTTTAGCCACGACTTTGCTCACCGCCGATACCGAACAATTGGCGGTGCGCACCTCGACAGGAATTAACTTCTTTTTAGGCGCGTTGGGCAATGCCTTGTTTGGTTTTGTCATCATCGCTGCCTTAGCGGTTCGCCAACCGTTTTGCCGCATTTGCCCGCTGTTATCGTGGAACGCCTTGTTTCAACGCCTGTCGCCCATGTGTTTGGTCAAAACCCAGCACGACAAATGCGAAAAATGCAGCGTATGTCAAAAAGCCTGCCCGATGGATATTGTTGAAATTGGACGCGAACACGGCAAAGCCGCGTTTCACGAAGATTGCACCTTGTGCGGACGCTGTGCGGAATTTTGCCCAGATGATGACGTGATTCAAATTAAGTTCTTTAAATTCAAACTATTTGCTTCGTCGCGAGCCTATTACAAACAACGGGTAAAAGGCGAAAACCCCGAAGGCTTGCCCAAAAGCAAAGTCATCTGGCTTGCCAAAGCCGATCAGCCATGAACCCATTGCCTAGCGAAACCACGTTTTTAATGATCTGGCTATTGGGCGTGTCGCTAGGCTTAACCGCCTGCACCGCCACCTGTTTGCCGTTTATGGGAACGTGGATTTTAGGACGCGGCACGTCTCATCGCCAAGCCTGGTTTGACACAGGCGGATTTGTGGCAGGACGCATGGTCGCTTATAGCCTCTTGGGTGGATTGGCAGGGGGGGCTGGAAAGTGGCTATCGAGCGCGTTACAAAGTGGTATGGGCAATACCATTATCGGCTTGGCATCTATGATCGCAGGCGTATGGTTAGCGTGGGCGGGCAAGTCCCATGCTCCGTGTGGCGCAGCCCGCAGCAGTTCGCCGCCATTTGTGTTGGGTTTTTCGCTCAGTTTAACGCCCTGCGCGCCATTGGCTTCGTTGTTAGCCGTGTGCGCGGCGGCGGGCAGTGTGCCACTGGGCATGAGTCATGGCATTGCCTTCGGTTTGGGGGCTGCCCTCACGCCCTTGTTGATTTTATTGCCTTTAATTAACCTGTTAGGACGCAACTTGCGCGAAAACCGTGCGTGGATGAACCAATGGATACGCTGGGGCGCCGCAGGGGTGCTGATTCTTTTAGGTTTGAGACGGTTGCTATTGGGGTGATTGGGTGGTAATTTCAAGCGGCGGAGTTCACTTCCATTTAGGAATATGATGACGCACGCAAGGCAATAATGCCTGTTTTTAATGGTTATTTTAAGGAGACATACAATGCAAAAAACTTTATTCGTATTATGTGCTGTGATCGGTTTTTCATTCGCAACGAACGTGTATGCGTGTAATGGTAAGTCGCACAAACCCGCTACCCCCAGCACACCCAGTACCCCCGCACCGACTAAATAATTAACCTTGCGCCGACAGAGGGGCGGCAATGTCTCTGTCGGGTTAAATCTCACTGAGTACTTAGGAGCATTTCATGGATAGAAGAACTTTATTATTAGGCGGCATGGCATTGGCAAGTGCCGCAATCGTTGGCAATGCGCAAGCCAGTGAACATGAACACCATCATCACGACGCGCCTGTCCATGCCAGTTTGGCGACAACGGCAGCGGATTGCTTGCAAAAAGGGCAAGTGTGCTTGAATCATTGCTTAGAATTATTAGGGCAAGGCGAGAAAGACATGGCGGCATGTGCCAAGAGTGTCAATCAGATGTTGGCATTGTGTGGTGCATTGCAACAATTGGCGAATCAAGACTCGAAGCAATTGAGTAAGTTGGCGGCAATTGCGTTGGATGCCTGTCAACAATGCCAAGAAGCATGCAAAAAACACGCTGACAAGCATGAAGCGTGCAAAGCCTGTGGCGAAAGCTGCGAGGCATGTGCCAAAGAATGCAAAAAGTTAGTGGGTTAATGCGAGCTTTAAGGGATAAGGAAGACAGAAATTACGAACCGATTTTTTAGGGTGAAGGGGAAAGCTGCCTTTTCTAACAAGGGCTGCGAAACCTCACCCTTTTCTCTTCCCCCTTATCTCTTCTCTTTGTAATGGCTACCGTTAGCATTTCCAACGCCATCAAGCACGACAGGATGCGGCGTGTGCTGCTGATCGCTTTGGTCGTGTTCGTCCATGCGGCACTGTTGTTTCAGTGGTCAAGCACGCCCGTCTCCCGCCATGCCCAACACCCCATGGCGGTGAGTGTGGCATTGTTGGAAACGGCACCCGCACCCACGCCGCCCACCATGCCGCCTGTAAAAACACCCAGTCCGCCCCAACCACCAACACAGCCAACACCGCAACCAACACCAACACAGCAAGCAACAGCACAAGCTAGTCAGATGCAGCCCTCAGTAGTCGCCACTACCGCGCCGCCTGCATCCATCGCAGCCAGTCCGCCTACGGCAACCACCACAACTACCGCGACCAGTACGCTCGCGACACCCACGCTACCTGATCGTGAGCCTGATTATCAGGCGGCTTATTTAAACAATCCTAAGCCTAGCTATCCTAGCGTCGCCAATCGTATGGGTTGGCACGGCACGGTGGTGGTGAATGTAGAAGTATTGGCGACAGGGTTAGCAGGGCAGCTCTCGGTGCAGCACAGCAGTGGACACACCGTATTGGACGATGCCGCATTGCAGGCGATACGCCAGTGGCGATTTACGCCCGCCCGTCACAATGGACAGCTCGTCACCCAACATTTTTTAGTTCCCATTCCATTTATTTTAAAGGAAAGCGATGAATAGCACCTTATTTTCAGATTCCCCCATCGTCAATGCCACCTTGGGCGTATTGATTCTTTTTTCAATCGCCACTTGGTCGATTATGCTCATCAAGCTATGGCAGCAATGGCGCGATAGTCAAGCCAACATCGCCTTTCATCAAGCATTTTGGGCGGCGCAAGATTGGCAACAAGCCGCTCAACTCAGTGTCAATATGCAGGGAAATCAAGCCTTGTTGGCTCAGGCGGGCTTCGCTGAACTGCGTGAACTGCAACAGCAAAGTGCGGCGATGCAACACCTAGGTTCACCGCAAGACGGACTGGAACGCAGCTTGCGCCAAACGGTACAAAACCTGCAAAGACAATTGGAAAGCGGACTCACCGTACTCGCCAGCATCGGCTCCACCGCGCCATTTGTCGGCTTATTTGGCACCGTGTGGGGCATTATGCACGCACTGAAAAGCATAGGACAAAGCGGCTCTGCCAGCTTGGATGTGGTGGCAGGCCCTATCGGCGAAGCCTTAATCGCCACCGCCATCGGCATCGCTACCGCCCTACCTGCGGTGTTGGCATATAATTTTTTCCTGCGCCGCCTCAAGCTCGCCGTCGCTGATTTAGATAATTTTGCCCATGATTTTATGCGCTTAGCGGCAAAGCATCAGTACAAGGTGTTATGACGCAGCAATTCTCATTTTGACCGTGGGTACGACAAATTCGTACCGTTGCTGGTGAATAAGGCTTATTTTTCGCCCCGTCGGGCGATGTACGAATCTGTCGTACCCACAAACCCCCACTGTTTAGTCAAAATGAGAATTGCTGACAACCATCACAATACGCTGACAAATCCATTCAACTTTGCTATCCTCCCGCTAGGCTAAGCTCTTGTAATAAGTGACTTTCATGCGTCTCCTTTGCCAACACACAGCCCCCTTTTAGACGCGTTAAAACCTTAGCCGAGTAGCCGCACTCCTTGATCCTTTAAATAAATTAGAGATGGGCACAACATGCAAACAAAAAATTCAATCAGCAAGCAAAGACAGTGGTGCATCTGTGGTATGGCAGCTTTGATGCTGTCAGGTTGTGGCGGTGGAGGTGGCGCCCCCATTAGCACAGATACTGGCACTAGCACCCCCACACCCACCCCCACACCCACACCCACACCCACGCCTACTCCTACTCCTACTCCTACTCCAACTCCAACTCCAACTCCAACTCCAACTCCAACTCCAACGCCAACGCCAACGCCCATTAGCAGCGTCATCCCCATTGGTACGAATAGAACAGTTATTGCTGACTTTGCTCAACCCATCGACCCTTTGCTTTGGCGCGCATCTGATGGTTGGACAAACGGGGCAATGTTTAATAATGGCTGGGCAAGTAGTAATGCGGTCGTCGTCAATAATTCACTGGTTTTAACATTAGACAACGCGTGTACCCCAGCAACTTTATGTAGCGGTATGCCTTACAAATCAGGTGAATTTACCAGCGTTGCAAAGTATGGCTATGGCAAGGTGAGTGCAAAAATGACGGCGGCTAAAGGGGCGGGCATCATTACCTCTTTATTTACTTACAACGCAACGCCACATGATGAAATTGATATTGAAATTCTTGGCAGCGATACCACCAAAATGCAATTAAACTATTTTGTAAATGGGGTGGGCGGACACGAAAAGGTCATCAATCTGGGTTTTGATGCCGCCCTAGCACGACACACCTACGCATTTTTTTGGGATGCCACAGGGATTATATGGACAGTGGATGGGGTACAAGTGCATCAAGTGGTGGGTGGCACATTACCCACCGCACCTGGGCAAATAATGGTCAATTTGTGGCCCGCCATTGGCGTGGATGCGTGGTCTGGTATATTTACCTACCCAGGTACGCCATTGCAGGCATTCTACGATTACATCCGCTACGATTAAGCGCAATCGGAGATTGAACAGTCTGTTGATTTAACGATAGGCGACGAGCGATGGGTACGAATTCACTCGTACCCATAAGTACCCGTATATAAATTTTCGGGTATTTTAAGCTGCTAGTCGTTAGTCGCTAGTCGCTAGTTTTAATGGTGGAAATCTGTCCGACACTATATTTTTTACAATATATTTAAATAGATAAGAAAAATTTTTCACTCCGTAAACTACAAACTAACGACTAGAGACTAACAACTCAATACCCAATTCTTGTACATAACACCTTATTAAAGCATTACCCTAGCAAATGCAGCACATGTTGACGTTCTTCAAGCAACTCTTGATACCCCGCCTGCATATAGCGCATCGCCACTTCATTGACAGGTAATCCTTGGACGATTTCATACTGCCCGTCTTTACAGGTCACAGGAAAGCCATACATCACGCCTGCGGGGATACCATAACTGCCGTCAGATAACACGCCCATGGTGGTCCAATCATGCGGATGTGTACCTAATATCCAGTCACGTACATGCCCAATCGCCGCATTAGCCGCACTGGCAGCACTAGATAACCCACGCGCTTCAATCACGGCAGTGCCGCGTTTTTGCACATTGGGAATAAATTCACGCAGCACCCAATCTGGTTCAGCGATTAACTCATCCACTGCCCGCCCGCGAATTTTGGCATGGTGTAAATCAGGGAATTGCACACTGGAATGATTGCCCCAAATGACCATTTTTTTGACATCGCGCACAGGTTGGAAAAGCTTGTGGGCGACTTGGGCAATGGCGCGATTGTGATCCAAGCGCATCATGGAAGTGAAGTTGCGCGGGTCTAAATCAGGTGCATTACGCTGCGCAATCAAAGCATTGGTGTTGGCGGGATTGCCCACCACCAGCACTTTGACATCCCGCGCCGCCACCTTATTGAGTACCTGCCCTTGCATACTAAAAATCGCGCCATTGGCTTCAATCAGGTCTTTACGTTCCATGCCCTTGCTGCGCGGACGCGAACCGATCAACATCGCCACTTGCGCATCTTGAAAAGCAACTTCGGGCTGATCGGTGATAATCACATGATCTAACAAGGGAAAGTCACAATCATCTAACTCCATTGCCACCCCTTTTAGGGCAGTTTGAGCAGCGGGCAAATCCAATAATTGCAAAATAACAGGCTGGTCTTTGCCCAGCATATCGCCATGCGCAATACGAAATAACAGCGCGTAAGCAATCTGTCCAGCCGCGCCCGTGATGGCAATGCGTATCGGTGTTTTCATACTTTTCTCCTGATCTCAATCAATGGTTAAAGTGAGGCTGCACATGCCCCTAAAGGAATATTGAACTTGCGGCTAACGCTTTTCTCCCTTCTCCCTTTACCGCTTTTTAGGTGCGAGCAAATCGGTAATCGTGCCTTCCGCCATTTCCGCCGCGAAGCCCAGTGTTTCGGACAGCGTAGGATGAGGATGAATGGTTAAGCCGATGTCTTCCATGTCCGCGCCCATTTCCAACGCCAATACGGCTTCGGCGATTAACTCACCCGCATTCGTGCCAACGATGCCCGCGCCCAAAATGCGGCGGGTTTTCGGGTCGAGCAACACTTTAGTTGAGCCTTCTTCGCGACCTATCGACAAGGCGCGACCACTGGCTGCCCATGGAAATTGCGCTTTTTCATAATCTATGCCTTGGGCTTTGGCTTGGGTCTCAGTCAAACCCATCCATGCGATTTCTGGATCAGTGTAAGCCACGGAAGGAATGGTCAGTGGTTCAAACGCCACTTTATGTCCCGCAATCACTTCTGCCGCCACTTTAGCTTCATGCACCGCTTTGTGCGCCAACATTGGGTCGCCCACAATGTCGCCAATCGCAAAGATGTGCGGTACATTGGTTTGCATTTGGGCATTAACAGGTATAAAACCACGTTCATTCACGGTCAATCCTGCTGCTTCCGCACCGATTTCGCGACCATTTGGACGACGACCGACTGCCATCAACACACAATCATACAACTGTGGCGCAGGCGCACTGTCACCTTCAAAAGTGACTAGCAAGCCTTCGGGTTGTGCGTCAATTTTGCTGACTTTAGTTTTCAGATAAATCGCTTCATAGCGTTTTTCGATGCGTTTGTGCAGCGGGCGCACCAAGTCTTTGTCCGCGCCAGGGATCAAGCTGTCTGCCAATTCCACCACGCTGATTTTCGCGCCCAGTGCGTCATATACCGTCGCCATTTCCAAGCCGATAATGCCGCCGCCGATAATCAACATCCGCTTAGGCACGGATTTCAACGCTAACGCGCCCGTGGAATCAATGATGCGCGGATCGTCGTAAGGGAATCCTGGAATGCGCGCTACGCTAGAACCTGCCGCGATAATCGCGTGGTCAAACGTAATGGTTTGTTCACCCTCAGCGGTGACGACGATGACGCTGTTCGCTGATGCCAAGCGTGCCGTGCCGTGTACCACTTGCACTTTGCGTTGTTTTGCCAGTTGCTTTAGCCCGCCTGTCAATTTACCAATCACGCTTTCTTTCCAAGTGCGGATTTGGCCGATGTCGATGCTGGGTTTGGCGAACGTCACGCCGTGGTGCGCCACTTCTTCGGCTTCAGTAATCACCTTCGCCACATGCAGCAAGGCTTTGGAAGGAATACAACCGACGTTCAAACACACGCCGCCCAAGCTGGCGTGCTTTTCAATCAACACCACTTGTTTGCCCAAATCCGCCGCACGGAATGCCGCTGTATAACCGCCAGGACCTGCCCCTAAAACCAGCACTTGTGCGTGCAACTTATTTTCAATACTCATTCTTTGCTCCTTTAATAAACGCGCCGCCCCTGCGTGCGCTGATTTGTCATTTTGTATTCCCTCCCCTTTGCAGGGGGAGGGTTAGGGTGGGGGTAGAAATCGTTCATTTGTAACGCCCCCTTCAACCCCCATCCCAGCCTTCCCCCTGCTAGGGGGAAGGAGTCGTCACACTGAGGTTCGACCTATGATTAACTGCGAATCTGTCCATTCCCTAACACTATGTATTTTTGTGAGGTCAGCCCATGTAAGCCCACGGGGCCACGCGCATGAATTTTATCGGTGGAAATGCCGATTTCCGCGCCCAAGCCGTATTCAAAGCCATCGGCAAAGCGGGTCGAGGCATTGACCATCACCGAGCTAGAATCCACTTCGCGCAAGAAGCGCATCGCTTTGGTGTAGTTTTCCGTGACGATGCTGTCGGTGTGTTGCGAGCTGTAGGTGGCAATGTGGTTCATCGCCGCGTCCAAATCCGCCACCACGCGCACGCTCAAAATCGGTGCAAGATATTCCGTGCGCCAATCTTCTTCCGTCGCTAAACTCATCTGCGGCACAATCGCCTGCGCCGCCACATCGCCGCGCAATTCCACGCCTTTGTCCAAATAGATTTGGCACAGCGGGGGCAACACTTGCGCCGCTACACTTTCCGCCACCAGCAAGGTTTCCATCGCGTTGCACACGCCATAACGATGGGTTTTGGCGTTGTCGGCAATCCGAATCGCCTTGTCTAAATCCGCATCATCGTCGATGTAAACGTGGCAAATGCCGTCCAGATGTTTAATCACAGGCACTTTGGCATCCGCCGAAATGCGCGCAATCAAGCTCTTGCCGCCGCGAGGCACGATCACATCCACAAATTCTTTTAGGGTAATCAATTCGCCCACCGCCGCACGATCCGTGGTCGCCACCACTTGCACCGCCGTTTCAGGCAAACCCGCCACTTTCAAGCCCGCTTTTACGCACGCCGCAATGGCTTGATTAGAATGAATCGCCTCCGAGCCGCCGCGCAAAATCGCCGCATTGCCCGACTTCAAACACAGCCCAGCTGCATCCGCCGTCACGTTCGGGCGCGATTCGTAAATAATCCCAATCACCCCCAACGGCACACGCATTTTGCCGACTTGTATCCCCGACGGGCGATAGCTCATCTCGCTAATTTCGCCCACAGGATCAGGCAATTGCGCGATTTGCAGCAAGCCGTCCGCCATGCTATTGACGGTTTTTTCCGTTAAAGTGAGTCGATCCACCGACGCGGCATCCAAGCCATTAGCCGTTGCCGCCGCCACATCCAAGGCATTCGCGTTCAATAATGCCGCCGTATTGGCTCGCAATGCCGCCGCAATTTCGCGCAAGGCACGGTCTTTGGTCGCCGTATCCGCTTGCGCAATTAAACGTGCAGCCGCCCGCGCCGCCCGTCCCATATCCTGCATATAAGTTTTAATGTTGTCCATGCTAAGCCCCAAATAATTCTGCCGCGCATTTTACCCCAAGCCAGCGACTTACGTAGCAGGGCAAATAGGCGATGGGGTCATAAAAGTATGATTTTTGGTGGAAATATCCATAGGTAGCAACTGCCTTGTACGCCTTACGCCACGGTGATTTTAGCCAATTTAACCGACACAATTCCTTAATAAACTTGACCTTATCGTATTTTCTCGGCTAGTATCCGCCCGCTTTTCAATTAACCATTTACTTCAAGGAGGTGTCCGAGTGCCCTTTATCCGAACACTATTTTCTGTATTGTTAGTTGCCTGCTCCCTTACCACGGCACACGCAGAATTAACGCTTGCTTTCAGCCAATCGTTGTCATCCCCCCTACCCTCGGCCACTTTTAACACCACGCAAAGCAGCGCGTTGAATTTGATTTATGAGCAAGATTTAGCCAAACATGATGTTTTTGTTCGCATCCGTGCGGGATTTTCCATGCGGGACTTGGACAGTGCTTTAGTCGCCAAACACGAACAGTGGTATGCCAGTCGCCCAGAATACGTCGCTCGTATGGTGGAACGTGCGCGACGCTATCTTTATTACATTACCTTAGAAGTCGAGCGGCGCGGGATGCCCAGCGAAATCGCGTTACTGCCGATGATCGAAAGCGCGTTTGATCCAGGCGCATTTTCCACGGCGAGTGCATCGGGTATCTGGCAATTTATGCCCCAAACAGGCAAGCATTTTGGGATGGAGCAAAACTGGTGGTATGACGGTCGGCGCGATGTCATCACCGCCACCACAGGTGCGCTAGATTATTTAGAAAAACTGCATGAAATGTTCGGCGACTGGGAACTGGCCTTGGCGGCGTACAACTGGGGCGAAGGTGCAGTCAAACGCGCCCAACAATACAACCAACGCAAAGGGCTGCCCATCAACTATAGCAGCCTAAAAATGCCAGACGAAACACGTAATTACGTGCCAAAACTGATGGCGATCAAAAACATCATCGCCAATCCCGCCAGCTTTGGACTGGTGCTGCAAGACATTCCCAATCAGCCCTATTTTGCGGCGATTACCACGGCGAAGCATATTGATTTGAAGCTGGCAGCGGAGTTTGCGGACATCTCGGTAGCAGAATTTATCGCCCTCAATCCTGCCCACGCCCGCCCCGTCATCCTCAAAACGGGCGATGATTTGATTTTGTTGCCCGTGGATAGGGTCGAAGCGTTTCGGGTCAATCTTGAAAATTACAACAAACCGCTGGTCAGTTGGCAGGCGTATCAACCTAAAAAAGGCGAACGCTTAGATCAGTTGGCTCCCCGCTTCGGTTTGTCGGTCGATAGATTGAAGTCAGTCAATGGGCTGAGTCGCAATAATTTAAGTACGCAACAAACTTTACTAGTACCCATCAACGGTGAGGAAAGTGAAGTGGACAGCGAGTTTTCAGCGTTTAATTTGCACCTTGCCCCCAGTTCTAGCAATGTCCGCACGGTTGAGCATACCGTTGGGAAGCGTGAAACATTGATCAGCATTGCCCGCCATTATCATGTTTCAGCCGCGAGTTTGCGCGATGCGAATAAGGGACGTACTTTTAAAGCGGGGCAACGCATTGTGATTGTCAAAGCACCAGTAAGACGCAAACATGCAGAATCCTCACGCCGCAAACGGAGTCACACGCGACTGGCAGCGCGTTAAGCATCATCTAACAAAAAGGATGCGCTCCTCGCCTGTTTACGGGGAGCGCGCAGCAAACGTGAAACAAACCGTCGCGCATCCACACGTTTCATGTTTCACCCTACCCTACACCCACTCTTTGGGAATCAAAAACTGCTCGTACAGTGCCGCTTCAGGCGTACCTGCTTCGGGATGCCAGTCATAACGCCATTTCACCAGCGGTGGCATGGACAGCAAGATAGATTCCGTCCGCCCATTGGTTTGCAAGCCAAAAATCGTCCCGCGATCAACCACTAAATTGAATTCCACATAGCGTCCACGACGATACAGTTGAAAATCGCGTTCCCGTTCGCCATAGGGCGTGCTCATGCGTTTTTCCAGAATTGGCACGTAAGCGGAAAGAAAATGATCGCCTACGCTTTGCTGTATCCCAAACGCGGTATCAAAATCAGGCGTACTTAAATCATCAAAAAAGATCCCCCCGATGCCACGCTGCTCTTTGCGATGTTTTAAGTAAAAATACTCATCACACCATTTTTTGTATTTGGGGTGCAAGTCCGCACCAAAGGGATCCAAGGCGTTTTTGCAAATTTGATGGAAGTGTACGGCATCTTCTTCAAACCCATAATAAGGCGTTAAATCCATCCCGCCGCCAAACCAAAACACAGGGGCTTCGCCTTCTTTGGTGGCAACGAACATGCGCACATTGGCGTGGGTGGTGGGGGCATAAGGATTGCGTGGATGGATGACCAAGGAAACGCCCATCGCTTCCCAACGTCGTCCCGCCAGTTCAGGGCGATGCGCCGTCGCAGAAGGCGGCATTTTGTCCCCCATCACGTGAGAAAAAGCCACGCCGCCGCGTTCAATGACATTGCCTTCTTCTAGCAAACAGCTACGCCCGCCGCCGCCCTCTGGACGCTCCCAACTATCACGACGGAACGCTACGCCATCAATCTGTTCTAGCCGTTCGACGATCAGCTCTTGCAGCTCAAACAGATAGGTTTTTACGGCAGAAGCATTAAAACTCCCCATGTTTCTTCTCCTTTGGTCAAAGGCGCATTCTAGCATTAGCACTTTGTGAACTTGATATTTTTGCAATCGCACGCGTATCGAACGATTTATGATGAAAAACGCCCCGTTTATCGGGTCTTAGCACCGCTCGGCAAGCTCTTGTTGATCAGCGATTTGTCAACGCTAAATAGAAATGTCCGCTTTTCTGCAAAGTAGAAATGTCCGCTTTGCCCGATTTTTCTTTAGTTTTTGTGTGTTTTTCCTTTTTGTGAAGTTGCTGTCATTTAGGTGGCTGTCAAGGGAGGGCGAAGCCCTGCGTAGCGTACCCTTTACAGCCACATAAATGACGATACGCTCAGGGCTTGGGGTGGTTGTGGTTTTTTACAACCGCCCCATGAGCCCGTCCGGCGGCAAGGACGCTTTTGATCTTTTGCTTTTATGTTGTATTTTTTCAATGGGTTAAATTCAACGCCATCATCATAATGTCACCGTTATGATGCGGTCGCACGAACCCCTTGTTTGGCAGTTTTTCCGACTGGCATTTTTCTCCAGGGATGATTGTCGGCGGGTTTATGTGCTGTGCTGCGTCGCGCTATCGCTTTATCGACTTCTGCATTGACCGATTTGCCATCTGCCACGGGTGATTGACGTTGTGGCTTGTCCATCACGCTATAGGTCAATTTCCGTTTCCCCCACAACAGTTCCTGAGTGCCATCAAAATGTTCATGTATCGTGACTTGTGCTCCCCGCAAACCCAATCCCTTGCCAGTTGTCGATACTTGCAATAGCTGGTTTTTGTACTGGCAAGAAAGATGCTTTGAAAGGGTCTTTTTTACCTGAACAGACAAGGTGCGCGACAAGTCGGCTGGTGTTCCAGAATAAGCCAGATGCGCATCCGTTGTATCTTTGGGTTTGACTGCAAAACGCTTATTGAAGTCTTTGATATATATGGGCAACCAAGCATTTGCGCTATCCATATCGTTGATGCCAGCCAGTCGCATTTCCTTGATCAGCCTGTCCTGCAAGGTCTGATTGGCACGTTCTACACGTCCCTTGGCTTGCGGACTGTGGGCGTGAATACAGGCTATCCCCAGTTCACGCGCCGCCCGTGAAAACTGTGTTTCAGCCTCTGGATCCGCCTCTTTTGCATTGATGCGAAAAATGCTGTGTTTGTCGCTATAAAGTGCCGCTGGCGCACCATGCAGCAGAATATGATCGTGCAGCACCTGCAGGTAGCCCAGCGTGGTTTCGGTCGGCGCAAAGCGCAATTGGGTTAGCCGTCCCGTGGCATCGTCAATGAATACCAGCAGTGTGCAATATTCGCCGCGCCCTTCAAACCAGTCGTGCGGGCTGCCATCTATTTGAATCAATTCACCAAAGCGTGCACGTCGTTCGCGCATCGGATGCACGCATATCGCAGCACCTTTTTTGGGATGCCAGTAACCTGCTTTGATCATCAACTGTCGTGTGCTTTCGATTGAGAGTTTTATATCATGCAACTCGGCAAGCTTTTCGTTAGCCAACGTCGGACCGAAATCGCGATAATGAATACCAATTAAATCAATAACCTTTGTCTGAACAACCTCGTCCAATTGTCGATTTGAAGCTCCTCCTCGCTTCTTGCTGATCAGCCCATTCAAGCCTAAAGCCAGATAGCACTTGGCTAATCGGCGTACTTGGCGGG
>JBASWK010000105.1:0-14105 GCA_049276435.1 Gallionella sp.
GGACAACGTTATACCCCTTCCAACGCCATGCTTCGGGCATTTGTTGATGGAGGCGCGAACCAACGTTTGTGACGGCTTCGGTCAGTTGTTTCGACGGCAAACGTTTCCGTGCTTTGCAGTATGGCCCGGTGTTGACCGTATTGGCTGTTTTCCCATCGCCGAGGCGGTCAGTCAGCACGCCTGCAACCGCATGCTTGCAGGAACCGTCATCACTCAACACCTGGAAAATAAAGGCCTTGAGCGTAACCAGAGGCGTGAACACCGAAGTCCGTTGGTGCGGGGTGTGCTTGATTATGTCAGCAATGACGGTGGCGGGAAAAAAGTCATTGAACGGTAAGTCTTGGAACTGCAAAAACGATTTTCTGAAACGGTCGATTTGCTGGTTAACACGGTTTCTTATAACATGTGGCAAGGTTAAGCTCCTGGTCGGATAGATGGTGGGTGTGATGACTTCCCATTCTACCCAACTATTAAAGGGAGCTTAACCCTCATCGCTGGTTATCTTGTTGTATCCTAACATCAATTAAGTTTGCGGTAGCAGTATTGACATCAGACTCTCCTTAAAATGAACAAATCAGCTTAATTTACCGTGGCATTGCTTGTATTTCTTACCCGAACCACAAGGGCAAGGGTCATTACGACCGACTTTTTGTTGATCACGCACAAACGTGGTCGCAGCGGTCTCGTCTTCAGGGGCTTCATTCGCTAAAGCCTCTTCATAATCAGCATGATGATACTGTACATTTTCAAGTGCTGGCGCGGGCTCTACATCCGCCACATCGGCTTCGCTGCGGACTTGTACGCTCATCAGCACTTGGATCACTTCGCGCTTGATGGACTCCAGCATACTGGAAAACAATTCAAAAGCTTCACGCTTGTATTCTTGTTTAGGACTCTTTTGAGCGTAGCCGCGCAAATGAATACCTTGGCGCAGATGATCCAACGCCGCCAGATGCTCGCGCCAATGGCGATCTAAACTTTGTAGCATGATGGCGCGTTCATAGTGGTGCATCGCGTCTGCCCCCACCAGCTCGACTTTTGCTTGGTACAGTTGCGTCGCCGCATCACCAACTCGCACGCCCAATCCTGCCAAATCCATTTGTTTATCTGCCGCTAACCAGCTGGCGACAGGCAAATCCAACAAGAAGTCAGACGACAAGGTTCTTTCTAACGCAGGCACATCCCATTGTTCTTCCATGCTGTCAGGCGGCAAATGCAAATTCACGGTTTCTTGCAAAATACTGTCGCGCATCGCCGCAATGGTTTCGCTGATGTCACTACTTTCCAGTATCTCACTGCGTTGCTCGTAAATCACCTTCCGTTGCTCATTGGCAACGTCGTCATATTCCAAAATTTGCTTACGCATATCAAAGTTGCGCGCTTCGACCTTGCGCTGGGCATTTTCAATCGCACGGGTGACCCAAGTGTGTTCAATGGCTTCACCTTCTGGCAATTTGAACTTGTTCATAATCGCAGCAACGCGATCCGATGCAAAAATACGCAACAACGGATCTTCCAGCGACAAGAAGAAACGACTTGAACCCGCATCCCCTTGACGACCTGCACGACCACGCAGCTGATTATCCACCCGACGCGATTCATGGCGTTCTGTGCCGATAATATGCAGCCCACCACTCGCCAACACTTGCTCGTGTACTACCTGCCATTTCGCTTTGAGTTCGGCAATACGCTGTTGTTGGGCATCTGCATCCAACGTTGCCTCTTCACGTATGGCTTCGATGTCTTTTTCGATATTACCGCCTAGCACGATGTCCGTTCCACGCCCCGCCATATTGGTCGCAATGGTAATCATGTTAGGACGACCCGCTTGCGCGATAATCTCCGCTTCGTGCGCATGTTGTTTGGCATTCAAAACGCGATGCGCCATGCCTTCCCGTTCTAGATACTGCGACAACAGTTCCGAGTTTTCAATCGAGGTGGTGCCGACTAACACAGGTTGACCACGCTCAAAACAGTCTTTGACATCCGCCACCACGGCGCGATATTTTTCGTTCGCAGTAAGATAGACTTTATCCATCGCATCTTTACGTATCGTCGGGCGATGCGGCGGAATAATTACCGTTTCCAAATTGTAAATTTGTTGGAATTCATAAGCTTCGGTATCCGCCGTACCTGTCATGCCGCTCAATCTAGCGTACATGCGGAAGTAGTTTTGGAAGGTGATCGAAGCCAGCGTTTGATTTTCCTTCTGGATAACCACACCTTCTTTTGCCTCGACCGCTTGGTGCAGACCATCCGACCAACGACGACCCGACATTAAACGCCCTGTAAATTCATCGACAATCACCACTTCGTTGTCTTGCACCACGTAGTGCTGGTCGAGGAAGAATAGATTATGGGCGCGTAGTGCCGCATAGAGATGATGAATCAGCGTAATGTTGGTGGGGTCATACAAGCTGCCGCCTGCGGGCAGCATCCCTGCTTGTGCCAGCAGTTTCTCGGCGCGTTCGTGTCCTGCTTCACTCAATAGGATTTGATGGCTTTTTTCATCGACGCTAAAGTCACCCGCACTCTCCTCGTCTTTTTGACGTTGGAGTTGTGGTGCGAGTTGGTTCATCCGCGCGTAAATCGAAATGTCGTCCTCCGCTTGCCCCGAAATAATCAAAGGGGTACGCGCTTCATCAATCAAAATCGAATCGACTTCATCGACAATCGCAAAATTCAAGGGGCGTTGAAAACGCTCTTCCACCTGCGTCGCCATGTTGTCGCGCAAGTAATCAAAGCCAAATTCATTGTTAGTGCCATAGGTAATATCAGACGAATAAGCCGCCTGCTTGCTGCCAGAGTCCACTTGCGCGCCAATAACCCCAACGGACATCCCCAAAAAGCGATACAACTTACCCATCCATGCGGCATCGCGACTGGCGAGATAATCATTGACGGTGACCACATGCACGCCTTTGCCCGACAGCGCGTTCAGATAGGCTGGCAAGGTGGACATCAAGGTTTTACCTTCCCCTGTGCGCATTTCGGCAATTTTGCCGTAGTGCAACGCCATACCGCCAATCAGCTGCACATCGTAATGACGCATACCCAGCACCCGCGTGCTGGCTTCACGCACCACCGCAAATGCCTCAGGAAGGAGCGCGTCTAGCGACTCACCTTGCGTCGCGCGCTGTTGCAATTGCGCGGTTTTTTCGCGCAACTGATCGTCGCTCAACTTGCCCATGTCGGCTTCGAGCTTGTTAATGATTTGCACTGTGGCACGATATTGCTTGAGCAAGCGATCATTGCGACTACCGAAGATACTTTTCAACACACTAGAAATCATATTTTTATATTCTCAAAACCAATAAAAAGGGTGAGGCATTCATTTACCCCACCCTTGCATAACATTACTTCGCGACCAACAACCGAATTAACTGGCTGTTTTTTGCAAGAAGCGCACGGGATTTTGGGCAATGCCTTTATAGCGAACTTCAAAGTGCAAGTGACTGCCCGTCGAACGACCCGTGCTGCCCACTTCTGCCACTTTTTCACCACTGCGCACCACTTGCCCCACTTTGACCAACAAGCGGGAGGCGTGTGCATATCGAGTAATAATGTCATTACCGTGATCAATCTCAACCATATTACCATACTGGGGATGGTTGGCAGAATAGGCAACCACCCCACCCGCTGAAGCGGTGATCGCCGTACCTGTTGGCACCATGTAATCCACCCCTTCGTGCATGGCACTTTGCCCCGTAAAGGGGTCAATACGCCAGCCAAAATTAGAGGAGTAAAAACCAGCAGGCACAGGGGAAATGGAAGGTAATAAATCGCGATTCAGCTGATTTTGCATCAACATCGTTTCGAGCGCGATCAATTTATCATTCCGATCTAAAACGACACGGCTTAAATGTTGAAGTTGTAAAGACAAGTTTTCAGGAGACATCTCTTGTTGGGCGGAAGTGATGAGCGGGCCACCTTGTGCGGGGGGCTGGTCAAACATAAATTCTTGCGGTTTCATGCCTGTCAATTTTGCCAATCTACCCCCTAGGGCATCCAAACGTTGCACTTGGGCTTGCATTTGACCTAGTTTTCTCGCCATTTCATCTAAGCTGCTACGCACATACAGTTGTTGTTGCGCATGCGCCTCGGACTGTCCTCCCAATAATCCGATGTTGCCCGTCACATTTTTTGGTAATATATTTTGCAATATGACCGCAAAACCAATACCCAGCCCAATCAACAAGCACAAAACGATTACAATCTGGGGTGTTCCAAGCGAAACCGTCCGTGTTTTACCTAATCGGTCAGAAACGAGAATGACATTCATACCCTCTCCTTGTTGCTTATATTTATCAATTTCATGAGTCAGCCCATTAAAAACTTGCTTAATCGTCAACCAGAATTTCGTGCCATTCTGGATAAGAGTACGTATTTGTCCACCTTGCAACGCCATTTTGTGGCAACGGCACCAAGCTATCTTGCTCAAGGATGCCAAGTCTCAGGCTTAACCTTTGGCATACTCAATGTGGTGACTGGCAATGCCACCCTTGCCGCTAAATTACGCCAACTTGCTCCTGATATTGCCGCAAAAATGCGCCAGAAAGGGTGCGAGGTTAACGGAATCCAAGTGAAGGTGCAAGTTTCCTACTTGCCCCCCCCCATCCCAAGCGTGCCTCGCATCCTGACACCCGTTGCGCATCAAGCACTTGCAACACTGAATCAAAGCTTGGCGGACTCGCCACTCAAGTCCGCTGTAGCAAAAATGCTAGACCAACAAATGAAAAAGTAAAAACAGTAAGTACACGCTACTCAATAACAACAGCCAGCCCACGCGACGCAAATGACGCGCGACAAAGACTTCGACCATATCATGTGACACGTCAAGAAATTTCGTGGCTTGGCGCGAGGAAACCCATTGATTGACTTCTTCTTCCAGTCCGCGCAACAAACTGGGTCTCATCCATAAAAATACCCCGACGACCAAGACCGCAGCACCACCGACCAATAAACTCAATACCAGCGTATCAAGAAACATCGCTAAAAAAGGCGCGGGCAATATATCCGCTAAGGCATAAAGTGCTTGAGCTTTATCAAACAAAGCACCGAAATAAACAAAGAGATAAATGGCGGAAAAGGTAATGCCCAAGCCGATCACACGATGATGACGATAAAAGAAATGTTCAATTTTTACGCTGCGATCAAACAGCAAGCTCAAGCGTCGCAAGGAAATCCAACGATTGGCAATACGGTTAACGCATTCAAAGTACGCGGGTTTAACAATCAATAACAACCCTAAAACGATACCCATCCCCGCACCGATACTCAGAAACATTGCCAACATGCGCCATAATAAAATTTCAGTTACGTGGTCTTGCATGATGACTCCAAATTGGCCGACGGTGAGTCGAATGAAAAATAAAAACGATGGGCATAAGGTGTTATGTACAAGTAATTGGGTATTGAGTTGTTAGTCTCTAGTCGTTAGTCGTTAGTTTTTAGTTTGTGGAGTGAAAATTTTTTCTTATCTACCTGAATATATTGCAAAAAATATAGCGTCGGACAGACTTGCACCATTAAACTAACGACCAACGACTAGCGACTTAAAATACCCGAAAATTTATATACTAGTACTTACTTTAGCGGTGCATTGCCGCTTTGCCCAAATCCCACATGGGCAAAAACACGCCCAGTGCCAGAATCAGCACTAACACGCCCAGTCCGACAATTAAAATGGGTTCGATTCTTGAGCTTAAATTCGCGACTTCGTATTTTACGTCGCGCTCATACATGTCGGCGATTTCAAACATCAAACCATCCATATCGCCCGTTTCCTCCCCCACGGCGATCATTTGCAACACCACCGAATTAAATACGCCCGCCGCCACGGCTGTACGTAAAATACTTTCGCCGCGCTCAATACCATCACGCATTTGGTCAATGCGGCTACGCATAAATTCGTTATCGACCACCATGCTCACGACATTCATGCCTTGGGTGATCGGCATCCCGCTTTTGAACGACAATGCCAAGCTACGCGCAAAACGTGCCAGTGTCGATTTCAGGATAAGACCGCCCACAATCGGCAATTTGAACTTGTATCTATCCCACTTATAGCGACCATCCACGGTATTGGTATAGAAACGAAATCCAAGCACCAGACCCGCGATTATCAATACCATCAAGTACCAGTAATTCACCATAAAAGCCGAAAACCCTAGCAACAGCTTAGTCATATTAGGGAGTTCAGCATGAAATCCCTCGAACACTTTAGCAAAAACGGGCAGCACAACAATATTGATAATCACAATGGCAATCGCCATGAAAATAAGTACAAAACTAGGATAACGCACGGCAGCTTTGATCCGTTCACGCATATCACGCTCAAATTCTAAATGCCCGTACAAACGCAAAAAGGTCTCATCTAGCATCCCCGTCATTTCGCCCACATGCACCATACTGACGTAAAACGGAGAGAATACTTTGGGATGACGACGGAATGCCGCGCTGAGTTCTCGCCCACTGTCTAGGCTCTCGCGTAGATCTTGCAACATCAACGCAAAAGTGGGATTAGGGGACGACTCCTGCAACCCTGCCAATGCCCGCAAAATGGGTACCCCTGCTTTCAGCAAGGTGTACATTTGCCGACTGAATAACATCAAGTCCAACTGGCTAATCGGTTTGCCTTTCGCAAAAGCAGAAAACCAGTTTGGCTGGCTACTTGTTGCCTGACTGGTTTTTTGCGTGACCACAATTTCGATCGGCGTAATACCAATATTGATCAGCTGGTCGGCAATGGCACTGCTGTCGTCACCCGTCATCACGCCCTGCGCCAGATCACCCCGTGCATTTCGCCCCTTATAGGCAAAAGAAGGCATGATTAGTCCTCCACCTGATTGCTAATACGCATCACTTCCGCCACGGAAGTAAAGCCTTGTACCATTTGCGCTAACGCGCGCGCCAAAATGGTTTTGCCGCGCAATTGCTGATGCGCGATGTGCATAAAGTTAGTGACACTATCATGTGCCGCCGCTTCAGCAATCGCCTGATTCATTTCCAGCATTTCATAAATCCCCACCCGCCCACGATAGCCTGTGCCATTACAATGCGAACAACCTCGTCCGTGTTTCAATCCCCCCCACTCCGCAGGCAACACATTTTCGACTTCTAGCCAACGCACTTCTTGTACCGTGGGCGAGTGAGGTTCATGACAGCTTTCACAAACACGCCGCAATAAGCGTTGTGCAATGACCGCCTGCACCGAAGAGGCGACCATAAAACGGGGCGTACCCATATCAACCAAACGAAACAAGGTACTGGCGGCATCTCGCGTATGCAGGGTTGAGAACACCAAATGCCCTGTCATGGCGGCGCGCAAGCCAATTTGGGCGGTTTCTGCATCGCGCATTTCACCAACCAGAATCACGTCAGGATCTTGGCGCAGTACCGAGCGCAATATTCGCGAAAAAGATAAGTCTATCTTTTCATTGACTTGCACTTGATTTATTCCCGAAAGCCGATACTCAATCGGATCTTCTACGGTGATAATTTTTTGTTCTATGGTGTTAATTTCGGCCAAAGCCGCATACAACGTGGTGGTTTTACCGCTCCCCGTGGGACCTGTCACCAAGACCATGCCACTGTTGCGATGGATAATTTCACGGAAACGCGCCAACATATCGCCAGGCATGCCCAATTGTTCCAATGAAGCCATGCCATGCTCTTGCCGCAACAGCCGCATGACCACGGCTTCACCATAGTGTGTGGGACAGGTGGCGATCCGCACATCTACATTTTGCTCGCGCACCCGCACATGAAACCGTCCGTCTTGTGGCAAACGTTTTTCAGAAATATCCAGTCCAGACATCAACTTCAAACGCAATACCAACGCAGGGGCGATTTTACTATCGGCTTCAGTTTGTAGATGTAGCACGCCGTCGATACGAAACCGTATGATGAGCTTGGTTTCTTGAGGCTCAATATGAATATCTGACGCACGAATTTGGGTCGCATCATCAAATACCGACTGCAACAGCTTCACCACAGGAGCTTCTTCCGTCCCCACATTGTCGGTTAATTTACCGAAGTCAATATAGGCATCGCCTAGGTCTTCGCTCAATTCTCGCGCTAAGCCACTGATTTCATCGGTACGTCGATAAACCCGATTGATTACTTCGGTGAGCTGCGTTTCGGTCACGACAGCGACATCAATGTCGCGCTTAACAATACGGGAAATTGCATCAAAAGCGAACAAGTCGGTGGGATCCGACATCCCAATGAGCAGGACGTTATTACGCACCTCCAGCACCAACGCTCGAAACCGCCGCGCCTGATTCTCTGGCAACAGACGTACTAAGCCCGCGTTAAGATTGTAATACTTCAGGTTGACATAAGGCGCATGCAGCTGAGTCGCCAATGCTTCCGCAATCTGCTCTTCGCTAACAAACGTGTTGTCAATTAACACGCGCCCAAGTTTGCGCCCATTGCGTTTTTGCTGTTCGAGTGCAAATTTAAGCTGTTCCTGTGAAATTAATTTTTGTAGAATCAACAAATCGCCTAAGCGAACTTTCTCTGGACGCGCCATAATCCTTCCTTGAACAATGCGGAGTTGCGGGCAGAACGCCCATCTGTCGTTGCGTGGGTCTATCCCCACTTTTTTATTTTACTGAGTATTGCTTATGTTCCATGTCATTTTGTTCCAACCTGAAATCCCCCCCAATACAGGCAATATCATTCGGTTGTGCGCCAACACAGGCTGCACCTTGCACTTGATTAAACCCCTAGGATTTACGCTAGAAGATAAACAACTACTACGCGCGGGGCTGGATTACCACGAATTTGCTTCGTTGCAAGTCCATGAAAACCTAGCAGACTGCTTAGCACGCAGCACCGTCAATCGCGTATTTGCCCTGACCACCAAAGGTTCAACGGCTTTTCATCAAGGCGTTTATCAAGCGGGAGATGCGTTTTTATTCGGCCCTGAAAGCCGAGGTTTACCCGCAGAAGTGCTATCACAATTTGAACCTGGCCAACGGGTACGCTTGCCCATGCTACCGAATAACCGCAGTCTAAATCTGTCCAATACGGTTGCGGTCACGGTATTTGAGGCTTGGCGACAATGCGAATTTCAAGGAGCCCTGTAAGTTGCTTAAGTAAATTACGACTTGTCGACAAATTCCCAATTGGGCAATCGGTTCAACAATTCATCCACCACCTCACGGGTTGGGATGTTTTCATACAGAATACGATACACGGCAGCACAAATAGGCATGGAAACATTTAACTTTTGTGCCAAGAGATGCACAGCGCGAACGGTATAAACGCCTTCTGCCACATGCCCTAGTTTATCTAAAATATCCGTCAAACCATGTTGTTGTGCCAATAACAAACCCACTTGACGATTACGCGATAAGTCTCCCGTACACGTTAAGATCAAATCGCCCGCCCCAGATAGTCCGCTCAGTGTTTCAGCTTGCCCGCCCAGCTTCATGCCTAGGCGGTTGATTTCACTCAGTCCGCGCGCAATTAAAGCCGCCCGCGCGTTATAACCTAAGCCCATACCATCACAAATACCTGCGGCAATCGCCATCACATTTTTGACCGCCCCGCCCACTTCCACGCCGATGACATCTTGACTGGCATACACGCGTAACCGTGAAAAATGTAGCGCATGTGCCGTGCGTTGCGCAAAACCTTGGTCGGTAGACGCTAAGGTCACGGCGGTTGGCAGTCCTCGTGCAACCTCTTGTGCGAAGCTGGGGCCTGATAGCACGCCGCAAGGCACCGTCGCGGGCAAAATTTCAGCCACAATCTGGTGTGGCAACAAGGCACTTTCCGCTTCAAAACCTTTACACAACCACACGACCCCAAACAGGGTCGAGCCTGATGCCGAGGTGATTTGCAATAACGGTTGCAAGGCTGCGCGCAATCCAGACACGGGTACCGCCAGAATAATCAACTCCACCTCATTCAGTGCCGTTGTCAGACTCGCGGTGAGCACCAAATTGGCAGGCAAAGTGATGTCGGGCAAATAACGGTGATTACGACAAGTGCTGCGCATGGCGGCAATTTGTTGTTCATCCCTTGCCCATAAAGTGACTTGGTGACGTGCTGCAAGACTAATGGCGAGCGCGGTTCCCCATGCGCCCGCCCCCATAACCGCAATTTTCATACGACACATTTCATCTAACACGTAAGATTCAACGCAAGCAAAAAACCACCCACCCAAACAACCAGCATACCGTGGGCGACATAATACGGCTTACTCACCCCACACATCACTGCTGCGGACAAAACCGATTTCACCGTCTTCATGCCGAATCTTGACCCAGCCCGTTCCTGTTGTTTCTAGCCATTCTAGTATCACGTTTTGCCCCGCCTGAAATAACAATCTACTGCTAAATTCAGGCAATTGAAAAACATCAACCACAGGACGCATGGCTAATATGTAGCGTTTAGGCGAAACTTGGGTGGACTCAATCCAGTACATTTGACTACTCGCGTCGCGTACTTTTACCCACCCTGTAATGGAAACCACCACTTCATACGGTGTCGCGCGATTCACGACATACTCTTTTTTGGCACGTGCCGAGGGGGCATCGTACAACACCGCGCTGTCGCTAGAGACCGAGATATATTCAACCCCTTGAGCTGCCCCCGCCACAAGCAATAGGAATAAGCAAGCAAATCGCCATAGGTACAACATATCGGGCAGCCTTTCGTCAGTGGGTTGTCATCAAGATGAGATGATGTTTTTCGTGTTTAATGTGTCGTTTCGCCTGCGGCGGCAGCTTGCTGTTGTTGTTTTTGCTGTTGATACAACACTTCAAAGTTTAACGGATTCAACACCACAGGCGCAAAGCCCCCTCGCACGGACACGTCAGACACGACTTCACGTAAATACGGGAACAGGATATTAGGGCAGGTGACCGCCAATACAACTTCGGTATCATCATTCGGAATATTACGTACTTGGAAAATACCCGCTTGTTTGACTTCGATCAAAAACATGACCTTTTCGCCCAACTTGGCGGTAACCGTTGCAGTCACCACGACTTCAAACACACCCTCATCCAAAGGGGCAGCCTGGCTTTGCAGTTGTACTTCAATTTGGGGATTGTCGCGTTCTAAAAAAATATGCGGTGCATGAGGAATCTCCAGAGAAATATCCTTCACATAAATTTTGTCCATATTGAACACAGGTTGGTCATTTTGTTGAATTTCTTCAGTCATGTTGTTTTCCTTAAAAATTTATTGCGCTAATAATTGATCTAATTCACCCGCGTGGTCTAGTGAAGCCAAGTCACTATATCCACCAATGTGCTCATCGTTGATGTAAATCTGTGGCACCGTGCGCTGTCCTGTTTTTTCCATCATCATAATACGTAGTTCAGGCTCTAAATCGACGCGGATTTTCTCGATTTCGGTGATGCCTTTACGATGCAGTAGCTTCTCGGCACGCACACAATAAGGACACACGGCTGTGCTATACATTAAAATTTTTGCCATTTTTTAAGTCACCGAAGGAAATTTTTTGTTTTGCCAGGCCATCATGCCGCCCGTTAAATTATAAGCTTGTGCAAAGCCCTGTTTGGTCAACAAGGCGCAGGCTGAACTGGAACGATTGCCGCTGCGACAAACCACGATCATAGGTCGATCACGGTACTTCTCCAATTCACCCATCCGCTCTGTCAACTTACCCAAAGGGATGAGTTTAGCATTGAGAATATGCCCCGCTTTAAATTCACTGGCTTCGCGGACATCCAGAATAATCGCATCCTTGTGATTCATCAATTGCAAAGCCGCTTGGCAATCAACCTCCTGAATACCACGTATTCGACTACCAAAAAAAGACCAAAACAACATCGCACCACTGATGAGTGCCATGGACAACGGGAAAAGATTACTGCTGATGAACTGCACGGGCATACTCCTGTTCTTTTTGGGTTGCGAATTCTAACAGAACCGCAAAATGTGCGGGGTCACTCTTCGCCAAACTCAGCAACTGTTGATGAGCAGGCCAATCCCCTGGGTAGGACCAAATCGCTTGCTCCATGACGCGCTTGGCGGCATCCAACTGATTATCCATTGCCAGCAAATAAGCCTGCCGATAGACAATGGTAGGGATAGGCTCGAAGCGCATAACATTGGTATTTAATAACAATTTTTGCTTAAGATGTTCATCCGCTTTAATTTCTTGAAACGTACTTAGATACAGTTCGGCATAGGGCGATAATAAGGAGCCTCTTTGCAAAGCCCAAAACCCCTTGACGGTTGCCTGATGCGTTTCGATCGTATTGCCTGACGCAGAACGAATAGAAAGCGTGTGTTGCAACAACCAATAGTCTTTTTGTATTTGAAATAAAGAGAGACCACCTAACAACAAAATTGCGGCAATAGAGACACGCCCCATGGTACGCAACTCTAAGTCATAATGTGTTTCGTCCAACAATCCTAAGAGAATGGCGGCAATGGCGACAAAATACACATACCACAATGGATATTCCAAGCAGCTATGAATCGCTAACACCGCCAAGGCGGCATAACCCCACCAATGTGCAGCACTGCGTCTGGCGGAATACACGCCCTTTAACCAAAGTCCCAGCCCACCCAATAACACCACCAAACCCACTAAACCCGCCTCCGCCGCTATTTGGAAAACAAGATTGTGAGCATGATTATATAAACCTCGCAAATCAGTTTGTTGCAAGATGGATGACCATTGGAAATGCTGGAATGAATATTGTCCAAAACCCACCCCCAATAAAGGTGCGCTCAGAAAAATATGGATAGACTCTTTCCATAGATGTAGACGTACCGCACCAGAGGCATGGTCTTTAAACATACGTCGCATCACGTCCATGTTGTCCGCACCCGCCAAGAACGGCAATTGCACCACAAACAACATCAAACCAAAACCCACCAATATCGACAGGCTGTAATACAACAAGGGGCGCATGCTCGTATCACGGCGTGTCCACACCCAAGCTAATAGGGTGGTGGTGAGCAAATAGAGCCAAATACTACGTGAGCCGCTTAGTGCTAGGGTAAATAATAAAGGCAAAGCCAGCACCAGCACCGCGCCAAGCCTGAGTTTGCGCAACTGAAAGAGTAGCCCAATCGAGATAAGTCCAATACTCAGATAACTTGCAAAATGGTTGGGTTGCGCCATGTTGCCATACACACTGAAGCTCATTTTTAAGACCACGTAAGGGCTGAGTGGTGTGTTCCAACGATAATGCTGTATCAAACCTGCGACCGCTTGTAGTTCTGCGCCGATAATGAGAAAAATGGCGAGGATAACCGCCAGCTTTTCAATACCAAAAGACGCGCGCAGACGTGCCCCTAAGATCATCAGCAAGGTTGCAAATAGCATGTACAGGATATATAGCAAGCCCTGTTCAAAATACACAACTTTGTTCAGCCCCACCTGCACCAACACAAGCAACACCCATGCCGCAGGAAGTTGTGCGATGCGCGGCACACTAGGCTGCCGCCAAAAGTCATTGGCAAGCAAGAGCGTCATCGCCCCTAAACCAAACAACGCGCTCCACCACTCTTGATCGAATGTCGTCAGTGGCGATTCATGGCGAGGAATCAGAAAAGGAAGCAACCACATTAAACCAACCAACAGCACGCTCAGATGCGCCCAGCTAATGCCCGCCAAGCGCAGCGGGGATAAGGTACGATTTAGCATGAACCGCCCTTGATGCCAAATTTTGCCAGAATATTATTGAGCGGGCAGAAGCTGGTGAAGCCACTTTGAAACAGATTTGCACCGACAAAAGCGGTAAACCATAGAAAATTATGATTGACAAACAAGGGACTGGCTTCAGCCCCCAATGCCAATGACAACATCACAAAAGTACCCGCAACAATTCGAACAATACGTTCTGCATTCATAGTAAATCTCCTCAAATTAAAGTTGGCGCGGATTCTACTGGAATTTCCAAGATCGCATGGCAAATTTACGTCCTATCATTTCACCCTAAGCACCTGTACCTAAATTTTCGGGTATTTTAAGCTCCTAGTCGCTAGTCGTTAGTTAATGTGGGAAAGCTGCCCTCACTATATTTTTTACAATATATTCAAATAGATGATAAAAACATTTCACTCCAGCAACTAAAAACTAACGACTAGCGACTAGCGACCAA
>JBASWK010000106.1:0-21251 GCA_049276435.1 Gallionella sp.
TATTGGCTACAATGCGCCGCAATACCCGCGTGTGCCGCAGCGATCAATGGGGCTTGCAATGCCGACAGCGTCACCGCCTCGTTGGCATAGAACCGCCACGCCGCTTGCGTACTGGCAAAGCTGCTGACTTTGTTCGGCAAAGACTTCAGTCCCGCACTGAGTGGTTCACTGGCATTCATGTGCTCTTGTACCAATTGTTGATAACGTTTGACCAAGCGTGGGTCTCGTTCTAATAGTGTTTTTTTAAAGTCATTGCCTATATTGCACTAACTTTACAGACTTGTGTAGATACCTATGCCTTGAAGGGGAGGGAGATTGCTCACTTGTGCAACGATGACCCACTATGATTCACATAGAGCCAATTCCGTGGGTTATCTCATGACCAACCCACCGTACTTTACATAGAAAAGCCCTTGAACATTTAAGGATAGCCTAAGTCGCGTTGTCCGTTTGCTTAGGTGGTTGGGCGGGTTTTACTGCGCCCAGTTGTGGGCTTTGCGCCCAACGCACCACCAGATACAAAACCCCCAACAACAACGCCCCGCCTTCCCACAAAATCACCTCGCGCATCGGCGGTGCAACTTCCAGTACGGGCAAGGTAATGACTTTACGCAACATGCCCACCAACGCCACCACCACAAAAGTATCTATCTCCAGCTTGCCCCCTTCCAAATAGCGAATTTCAGCGGTAATCAGCGCGGACACCGTCCACAACAACATCAACGTGCCTAAGGCATGCAAGAAGCCGTGTACCAGATTATTCGCTTGAATAGATTCGCGTAAGTCCATAAAAAACAACCACGTAAACATCAATACCGAAATCGCCAATGCCAATCCGATGATAATGTGTGCTACGCCATTGAGCCACAACATCGCCGAAATCGTGACCCGATTGATGGCTCGCAATTGTTTAGGAAAATTTTCGTCGCTCATAATGGACTCCGTGATGAGATGAGATATTGTGCCACTGTATCCTTTTTTGGGGGTTGCATTGGGGATTTTAGCGCGTAGCTATCCTTAAATTTGCGCCACCATGCCCTATCCCGAAGGTGTTTTAGGGCGTGGGGCGATCCAGTGCTTGGTCTATCATGGAAACGGGGTCTTCTAGCGGTTCGATATGGGTGGTGATATGCAAATAGGGCAAGATATGCTGAATATCCGCTTCCACGCGCTCCGCCCAGTCATGCCCTCGTTTTACCGTCCAATGACCTGGCACGAGGATATGTACCGTGGCAAAGGTACGTCTGCCCGCTTGGCGGGTGCGCAGGGCATGAAAGTCCAATCCTTGCAGGCGATAACTGGCTAAAATTGCTTCAATTTCAGTCAATTTTTCCAAAGGAAGGGACGCATCCATCAAGCCCGCAGCCGAGCGGCGCATCAGCTGCCATGCCGTCCAGAGGATATTGCACGCGACTAACAGCGCGATAACGGGATCTAGCCATTGCCAATCGGTCAACCACACCAAGCCCACCGCGACAATCACCCCAACCGATGTCCAGACATCGGTAAACAAATGATGCGCATCGGCTTCTAGCGTGATGGACTGGTATAGGCTTCCTGCCTGCATCAAGATACGCGCAACGAAAAAGTTGATGACCGAGGCGACAACCGACACGGCGATCCCCCAGCCCACCGCTTCCAGTGCTTGAGGATAGCGTAAACGCAAGATGGCAGCATAGGCGATGCTCACCGCCGCCACTAAAATTAAAAAACCCTCAAACGCACTGGAAAAATACTCCGCTTTACTGTGTCCATGCGAATAACAATCATCCTCAGGCAACGCGGCTAAGGTCAGCATCCACAATGCCATCATCGCCCCCGCCAAATTCACAAAGGATTCAATCGCATCCGACAGCAAGCCCACCGACCCCGTCAACCACCACGCCACCCCTTTAAGCAAAATAGTCGCCACCGCCGCCGCGATGGACAGCCAAGCGAATTTTTTAAGGGAAGTGGTGGGCATGGTGTGAATGGTGGATGATGAAATATTTCAAAGAGTTAAGGTGTCGCGTCAAGGAAGCTTGGTCAAAAAATTCAAATTGGGGGGCTGCGCCCCAAGCCCCGTGCCCATAAGTAGGGTGGGCACGCTTTTGTGCCCACGCGGATGCCCAACCGCGTGGGCAGACGATAAACCGTCAGCCCACCCTACATTTTTGAGCGTGCGGTAGCGTAATCGCCCAATCGCCCTTAGATTTTTTTCAATGCAGGATGATCCATCAAGGCGGTCAGTTGTTTTCTCGCCAAGCCATTGAGCATCACAATGCGCTCGGATTGACTTTTGCCTTGCTCAATCAGCAAGGCATTTTGGCTTTCAAGACTCGCCAGTACTACCAATTGTTCAACCGTGGCGTAATCGCGTAAATTGCCTTCTGTCGTTGGATTGTCTGCGCGCCATTCTTTTGCGGTTTTGCCAAAAAGAGCCATGTTCAATAAATCCGCTTCGGACGCGTAAATATAACCCGCTTGTTCTGGTGAAATATCATTTGGAATCAAATAGTTTTTAACCGCGTCGGTGTGTATTCTGTATTGCGCTTTGGTCAACGAACGTCGAATATTCCACTCCAATTGCCCAGATTTGGCTTCACTTTCCTTTAAACGTTGGAATTCTTTAATCAAATACAGCTTGAATTCAGGACTGAGCCAAGAGCCAAATTCAAAAGCAATATCCTTGTGCGCAAACGTCCCGCCGTAGCGACCTGCTTTGGCGATGAGTCCGATGCCGTTGGTCGAAGATGCCCACATTTTTGCGGACATCACAAAGCGATTCAGCCCTGCTTCGCTTTTAATTTGGTGGAATTCCACCAAATTAAAATTCGGGTTATTTAAACGTTCCCACACGCCCAAAAAATCAATGGTGTTTTTGTTTTGTAGCCAGTTTTTGATAAGTTGTTCTGCACCCTTGAAGTTTTTGGTCATATCCGTGAGGCTGATGTAATCCTCTTCCCCACGCGAGGCAATATGAATCTCCACCCCTTGCACCACCACACTCTGTTTTTTGCTCATTTTGACCTCCGCTTTTAATGCCGAGAATTGTACCCGCGTGGCGGCGCAATATGAATAGTCAGATAAAAAGCGTTTGAGGTAGGACGGGTTCGCCATCAGGCAACCCGCCGATTGGGGCGAGAAAAGGGCGGATTGCCTTGTGGCGAATCCACCTACGCGTTACTGAGATGTCATCAAAAGATAAATCGTCGCATACATTCGATGAAACAAATAGTCCATATGTTCTGGATATTCGATTGATTCTTTGCCGACTTCCGAGTGCCGAATTTGAAGATTGTTACCTATTTTCGTCAATTGTTTTGCATCTTCGTTTAAAAAATCGATAAACCCGCTTCTTTCTTTGCCAACGTTTTTAATTCTCTGAGAAATAGAGGCTGGTTTATCGTTAGGATTATCTATAGTTTTGAGTCTTTCCCAGCAATCCCATAAACGCTCTATTGCCTCCAAGCGTACTTTTGGGTCACGATCCAGAAACTTTTGGCGGCTATCTTCCAGCATTTGATCAAGCTTTTTCTCTGTGTCAGGAATGTGTTTCTCTAACAAATCGTGTAGCTGTGGGTATAGCAAACGTTCAAAATTCCCACTTTCAGTAAGTTCATATACCAGCTTATTCCTTGAAAAAAGTGTATTGATATACTCTCTGAATTCTTCCTGCCCAACTCTGGAATCAAAACGTTCTATGTGGTAATGCTTGAAAAACTCGTGATAGTCACGACCTTGCGTTGGTTTAGCGATATGTTTATAGCAAAACTGCACCATATCCAATATCGTCAAATTTTCAGGCATTTCTGTGGGGAGGCAAGCGTATTCAAGTGCCAAACTCGGGACATCGCCTTTCATCAAATCAAAGAAAGCGGCTGAATCAGTCCCTACCACTGCACCGCCATCTTCACATTTTTTTGGGCAAAAATTCCCAAAAGCCCCACGCTCAACTTCCTTTTGAATTTTTGCCTTAATGGCATTCCAAACTTGTTCAGGAATGCGTTCTTCTGTGCAGTCAGGCACTCCATTTTCTTGGTCGCTAAAGTATTTCACTTGTTTCCCTTTTTAGGTTGTACATCTACACAGGACTCCCCACCACTCGCTTCACCTTCCCCAACAAATCATCCACATAAGTAAACACCACAGGCACGACAAACAAACTCAGCAGGGTGGAGGTAATCAGTCCGCCGATCACTGCCGTTGCCATGGGCATACGGAAACTGGGGTCGGCACCTAAGCCCATGGCAATCGGCAACATCCCAGCACCCATGGCGATGGTGGTCATGATAATGGGGCGGGCGCGTTTGTTGCAGGCATCGACCAAGGCATCATAACGATTAAGACCAAATTCGCGGCGCGCCATGATGGCGTATTCGACCAGCAGGATGGAGTTTTTGGTGACGATCCCCATCAGCATCAACAGTCCAATCAAGGACGGCATGGAGAAGCTGCTGCCCGTCACCAGCAACGCAATAAACGCGCCGCCGATGGACAAGGGTAAGGCCGCCAAAATGGTGAGCGGTTGCAAGAAGTCTTTGAATAACAACACCAAAACCACATATACGCACATCACACCCGTGAGCATTGCCATGCCGAAACTACCAAACAACTCTTGCATCCGTTCCGCGTCGCCTGATTCGGCGCGTTTCACACTGGGGGGCAGGGCGTTGAGGCTGCGCAATTTGTTGACGGCGGCGAATACGTCGCCGAGTTGTTGCCCGTTGAGCTCTACGTTGATGGTCACGTTGCGGCTGCGGTCTAGGCGGTCAATTTGCGCCGAGCCGCTGCCCATCTGGATGTCGGCGACGTTGCCGAGCATGACATTGCCTTGTTTGCTCGGCACGGGCAAGCGCGCCAAGATGCTTAAATCGCTGCGCGCCGCGTCAGGCATTTGAATGCGGATGGGAATTTGGCGTTGCGGCAAATTCAGTTTGGCGAGTGCAGCACTGTAATCTCCCGCCGTGGCGATGCGCACCACGTCGCCCAGACCTTCTGCCGTCACCCCCAAATCTGCCATACGGGCAAAGTTGGGTGTGATGCTAATTTCGGGGCGCACGAGGCTGGCGGTGGAGGTGATGTTGCCTAAACCAGGCAAAGTACGTAAATCACGTTCCACGCTGCGCACGGCATCATTCAACACTTGCGAATCATCACCCGACAAAATCAGTTGCAACTTCTCGCCTGAATCGCCCGCGCCGACGGTCACACGCGCCCCTGGAATCGCCGCGATTTTCTCGCGCAACACCGCTTCGACCTCAGCTTGTTTGAGTTTGCGCTCGCTGCGGTGCGACAGCGTGACGTTCATATTCACTTTGCGCACATCGGCGCTACTCCCTGTTGAAAACAAATCACCGCCACTGCCGCGTCCGACCGCCGTAAAGACTTGTTTGACTTCGGGAATTTGCCCCAAAATTTGCCGCGCTTGCTCCGCTGCCGCCGCAGTTTGTTGCAAGGTTGAGCCTGGGGGCAATTCCAAGGTTACTTGGGTCAAGCCGCGATCCGCGCTGGGCACAAAGCCTTTGGGCAACAGCGGAATCAGCATCAGCGAACCGACAAAAAACGCCACTGCCATGACCGAGGTTTTAAAGCGGTTGTGCAAACACCAGCGTACCCAGACCAAATAGCGGGTCATCAACTTGCTGTCGTGGTCTTCCATCGGAATCGGTTTGAGCAAATACGCCGCCATCATCGGCGTAAGCAGCCGCGCCACCAACAACGAAGCCATAATCGCCAAGGCAGCAGCCCAGCCGAATTGTTTGAAAAACTTGCCAGGGACCCCGCTCATAAACGCGGTGGGCAAAAACACCGACACCAGCGTGAAGGTGGTTGCTACCACCGCCAGTCCAATTTCATTGGTCGCCTCCATCGCGGCTTGATACGGTGATTTACCTTGGTGCAAATGGCGCACGATGTTTTCGATTTCGACAATGGCATCATCCACCACAATCCCCACCACCAACGCCAGTGACAACAACGTGACCGTGTTCAAGGTGAAGCCCAAATACTGCATGCCGATAAAGGTGGGAATCACAGACAAAGGCAAGGCGGCGGCGGACACCAGCGTGGAACGCCAGTCGCGTAAAAACCACCACACCACCAAAATTGCCAACAACGCGCCTTCGTACAACAAGTGCATCGAACCGTCGAAGTTTTCCTGCACCACTGCGACACTGTTAAACGCTTCGTGGATGCTGACATTGCCGTGCTGGGCGTTGAGCTTCTCCACCGCAGCCTGCACCGCCCGCCCCACTTCGATTTCGCTGCTCCCTTTGGAGCGGGTGATTTCAAAGGCGATGACGGGCTTGCCGTTCAACAAAGCCAGTGAGCTGCGCGTGGCAAAAGTGTCGCGCACGCTGGCTAATTGGTCGAGGCGATAATGCCGCCCGTCGGGCAATACGATATTCATCGCGCCGAGTTCAGCGGCGGTTTGCACCGTGGCTATGGTGCGCACGGATTGTTCCGCCCCGCCCACATCGGCGCGTCCACCAGAGGATTCTTGTTGCACCCGCTTGATTTGGCGAGAAATATCTGCCATCGACACATTTAAGGCCTGGAGCTTAACGGGGTCAATATCAATGCGAATTTCTCGTTCCACCCCACCAATACGCGATACACGCCCCACCCCAGCAGTCGCCAACAGCAGCTTGGACACTTCGTTATCGACATACCAAGAAATATCCTGCTCATCCAATTGATTGGATGTCACGCTATACGTCAAAATCGGACGACCTGAGGTGTTTGCCTTGGTAATCACGGGTTCTTTCATATTGCTAGGCAGGTCAGAACGGATGCGGCTGATGGCATCGCGCACGTCATTGACCGCTTCGGTCGCATCTTTTTCCAGCTTGAATTCAATCGAAATAACGGCAACGCCATCGGTGATGCGGGTATGCGTATGCTCAATTTGCCCCAAACTAGACACGGCATTTTCAATTTTCCGCGCCACTTCGGTTTCCATCTGCACGGGAGCAGCCCCTTCTAACGTGGCACTGACCGTGACAACAGGCAATTCAATATCAGGAAAATCCTGCACATTCATGCTGCGGAAGCTGTTTAACCCCACCAGCGTGAGCATGATAAACAGTAAAATTGACGGAATGGGGTTCTTAATCGACCAAGCGGAAATGTTCATGATGAGCTCCGATTAACGCGTGGCAAGACGAACTAAATCGCCATCGTTCAAAAATCCCGCACCACTGGTGACCACAGGCATATCCGCCGTGATACCGCCAAGAATTTCCACACGATCTTGTTGGCGGCGACCTGTGGCGACTTTCAGTTGCTGCACGCGGTTATCTTTACCCACGCGGTACACATAAGCAAAGCCGTCGCGCATCACCACCGCGCTTTGCGGCAAGGTCAGGGCGGGGGATGTGCCTAACTCAAATTCACCTTGCAGAAACGTGCCTGCTTTGACGGCAGGATGGGACGGCAAAGCAACAAACACCGCGCCATTGCGGGTTTGCGGGTCAATCACGGGTGAAATACGGACAACATGGGCGGTGAGCGCGTCACCTTGCGCTAACAACACCGTTACTTTTTGCCCCACACTCACCCGTTGCAAGGCGGCATCGGTCAATTCGGCGCGCCATTCCAATTTGCCTTGGCGAATCAAACGGAACAATTCCGCGCCCGCTGACATCACCGCGCCCACCGTGGCAGTGCGGGCGGAAATCAAGCCATCATCCATTGCGACCACGCGGGTGTAATTCAGCCGCAATTTTTCAGCGACGAGCCGCGCTTCCGCCGATTGCACTTGAGCGCGGGCGGTGTCGGCGGCGGTGGATAATTGCAACAACTCCTGCGCACTCATCGCCCCGCTGTCCTTGATGCTTTGCGCCCGTTGCAAATGCGCAGCGGCTTCGGCAAAGCGCGCACGCGCTTCCTCGGCGGCGGCTTGCTGCTGGTTCAAGGTCGCTTGCGACAACTCATCCGCAAAGCGCGCCAACACCTGACCCTTTTTCACCGAGTCGCCAACATTGACCAATACTTCCGCCAAACGCAGCCCGCCGACTTCCGCGCCAACAATGGCTTCTTGCCACGCTAACACGCCACCACTGGCTTGTTCACGGGCTTGCCACACTTGGGTTTCAGGCAAAGCCGTCACCACAGTCAACGCGGGTTTTTGTGCCACGGCAGAGGCGGGTGCTTCGGGCTTTTTGCCCTTAGCCATAAAAATCGCTCCCGCAACGATAGCCACAACCACCACACCTAACCCTATTTTTTTATTCATCTTTTTCTCCTAAGCGTTAATTTCTTAACGCAAAAACCAGTATACCGATCTGGTAGAATGTGCCGACAGGCGCATCAATATCGTTAAAATTCAAAAACGTAGGGTGCGCCATGCGCACCGTTCTTTTGCTGCGTGCGCACGGCGCACCCTACGCACTGGGCGCATGGATTTTAGGGTGTTCTGCGCGCCTCACTTTTTCCATCCCAACCGCCGCCCAATGCCTTATAGACGGCAATCCACGCCGATACACGTTCACGTTCCAAGACGACGAGAGCTTCTGCTGCTTGTAGTTCGTCCCGTTGCACGCTTTCCAATTCCAGCCGATTGGCGATGCCTGCGGCTTGGCGGGCAGCGGTGATTTGGTGGATAGAGAGCAAGGGGGCATAGGATAGATGGGCGGCGATTAAGCGGGTGCTGGAAACATCCAAGCGAATCAACGCGTCTTCGACTTCGCGCACGGCTTCGCGCACGGTGCGGCGATAGTTGGCATCGGCGTAGTCAAAACGGGCTGTCGCCCCTTGCAGCACGGATTTGCGTTTGCCGCCGTCAAACAAGGGAATCGACAAGCTAGGACCAAATGACCACGTGGTGGCTTGAATGTTTGCCCCGCCGACCTGCACCTGATTAGAGCTAATCGAACCCAATAAAGACAAACTGGGCAACAGCGCGGCTTTGGACGCACCAATGTCGGCACTCGCTGCCGCCAAGTTAAATTCTGCTGCCGCGACATCGGGGCGTTGGCTTAAAGCGTTTGCCGCGACTTGGCTGACATCTAACGACGTGGGGGTGGGCAATCGACCGCGTTGGGCGGATAAACGGGTGTGTAATTCGGCAGGGGCAATGCCTGTTAAAGCGATGAGTTTGTTGACGCTGCGGGCGCAATCGCCTTGTTTAGCGGCGTAGGCGGCGGCACTGTCTAATTGGCCAACCAGGTTACGTGCGACTTCCACGTCGGACGCAAGCCCTGCGGCTTGTTTTTGCTGCATCATAGACAAGGTATGAGCGCGGGACTGGCTGACTTGTTGGTAAATGTCGGCGGTTGCCTCGCATTGGCGCAATTCGACATACGCATCCGCCACTTCCGCCGCCAACGAAATCCGCGCCGCGTGCCATTGCGCGCCGCTGGCACCAAAATTAGCCGCCGTGGATTCAGCGGTGCGGCGATTTTTGCCAAATAAATCCAATTCCCAACCCGCATCAAAGCCTGCTCGATTCAAGGTTTGGCGAACAATCTGCTGACCAAACACCGACTGACTTTGGGTAGAAGCCAAGCTCGCGCCCACGGAGGGCAAAAATGCGCCACGACTGCCCTCGGCATTGGCACGGGCTTCTTGCACCTTCGCCCACGCCATATCCAAAGACGGGCTGGTTTGCTCCGCGTCGATAATCAATTGATTTAACACATGATCATTAAACTGCGCCCACCACTGGGTCAGATTTTCGACCTTGCCACCATGCGGCAACGGCGCGCGCCATACCACGGCTGCCGATTCAGGGCGCACAAAATCAGGTCCCACCGCACAGCCCGTCAACGAGAGCAAAATCGCCCAATACAGTAATTTATTCATGCTGTCCTCGTTCCGCATCTATCAAGGTTTTGGCGTAGCCTATCAATCGTTGCAAGCGCACATCGCTCGCGTTTTTTCCGTGGATCAATTCGGGCGCGAGCACTTCCACCACGCGCCGCCCATGCACAAATGCACTCGCCATGCCCATGATGGCAAAAGCCAGTTGTTCGATGGCTAAATCAGGTTCAAGCTTGCCTAACTCACGACACAATAGCTGCTTTAATTTTTCGTGATTCGGCTTGATATGTTCTGATAACGCATCGCCCAAAATCCCACTGGGATCGGCTTCTTCCCGCGCGTGCAGCTGCATAAATTTTTGCAACATCACCTCTTCCGCTCTCTCGGCGGGGGGGAGTATCCATTGATAAAAGCAGGACAAAGCCTCTTCCAACGTGGCGGATTCAATGTCAACCTGTGCAAAAACATTGCCTTGTTCCGCAAAAGGCAGCGCAAACACCGCGCGATACAAGCCCGCCTTGTCCGCAAAATAATAGTGAATCGCCGCCAAATTCACCTCTGCCCGACGGCTAATTTCACGCGTGGTGGCGGCGTGAAAACCCACTTCCGCAAACACTGCCATGCCCGCGTGTAACAAGCGCATACGCGCATCTTCTTGTTGTTTCATTCCGAGTCGCTTCATCAGTTCAATGTGCGCACACATTAAGTCAAGCGACTGATTAAGTCAAATGATTTAATGCGGTGTTTTAGGGGATGCGGGCTGGATTTTGATTCGGATTCGCGACTTGTCCCTATTTAACACACGTGCTTCTATCGCCAAAAAATGGGGCATAATGCGCCTTTGCGTGATCATCGCAGTGGGATTAGGGCTGGGGATATGAAAGTTTTTTGGGTGGTTTTGGGTGTGCTTTGCGCGCAGTTAGCACAAGCAGCGGTGTTTGAACACACGCTGACAAATGGCTTAAAAGTGGTGGTGAAGGAAGATCACCGCGCCCCTGTGGTGGTGCAGCAAATTTGGTACAAAGCGGGCAGCATAGATGAAACTACGGGTAAAACGGGGGTGGCACACGTCTTGGAACATCTGATGTTTAAAGGCACGAAAAAAGTCCCCGTGGGCGAATTTTCCAAGCGCATCGCGGCGGCGGGCGGACGGGAAAATGCCTTTACCAATACCGATTACACCGCGTATTTCCAGCAATTACACAAATCCAAATTACCGTTGGCGATGCAGTTAGAAGCCGACCGTATGCACAATTTGCAGTTTTCAGCGGGTGAATTTGCCAAAGAAATTCAAGTGGTGATGGAAGAACGTCGCTGGCGCACGGAAGACAATTCCAACAGCTTGTTGCAAGAAAAGATGATGGCGGCGATTTTCCAAGAGCATCCGTATCAACATCCTATCGTGGGCTGGATGAGCGATTTACAGGCGATGACGGTGCAAGATGCACAAGACTGGTATCGGCATTGGTACGCGCCGAATAATGCCACGCTGGTGATTGCGGGCGATGTAACGGCGAAAGAAGTGTTTGCCTTGGCGCAACGCTATTACGGCGGCATCCCCAAACAAACGCAAACGCTACGTCGGGTCTATACCGAAATGCCGCAAGTGGGGATTAAACGCTTGGTGGTCAAAGCCCCTGCTGAGTTGCCGCAATTGATGATGGCGTATCAAGTGCCTGTGATTCGCGATCCGCAAAAAGATACCACCCCTTACGCGCTGGAAATTTTAGCGGGCATTTTGGATGGCAATGAAGCGGCACGCTTGAACAAAGCTTTGGTGCGTGAGCAAAAAATCGCCAGCGACGTGGGCGTAGGCTATGACAGCAATGCACGCGGACCAGGCTTGTTTATCATTGAAGCCACGCCCAGCGAAGGCAAAACAGCGGCGGAGGTTGAACTGGCGTTGCGTCAACAATTGCTGCGTTTGGCGAAAGACGGCGTGAGTGCTGAAGAGTTGAATCGGGTCAAAGCACAAGTGATTGCGGGCGAAGTGTACAAACTGGATTCGGTGTTTTATCAGGCGATGCAAATTGGACAAATTGAAAGCCTAGGCTTGAGTCATCGCACCCTTGCCGTGATGCTGGCAAAATTGCAGGCAGTGACCGCCGAGCAAGTACAGCAAGTCGCCGCCGCTTATTTGCAAGATGACCAATTGACCGTGGCGGTGTTGGATCCGCAACCGCTGTCTAAACCCAGTAAACCGCATTCCGCAGGAGATTTTCATGCGCATTAGGTCATTGTTCACCGCGATGGTGAGTCCTCATCAATTCGCACCCGCCTTTTTGCTGGTCGTATTGGGGAGTTTTAGCAGCCACGTACTTGCCACGCCGCACATTCAAACGTGGCGTACCGCCCATGGCGCGAAAGTGCTATTCGTGGAAAATCACGATTTACCGATGTTGGATGTATCGGTCAAATTGCCTGCGGGCAGTGGCTATGACACCGCAGATACAGCAGGGATCGCGGACTTGACCAATCAATTATTAAAGGCAGGAACGACCGAGCTGAATGAAGATGACATTGCGCGAGGTATGGCGGATGTGGGGGCGCAATGGGGGGTGACGGCGGATCAAGATAGCGCGGGCGTGACCTTGCGCACCTTGAGTCAGGCTGCGCAACGCGAGCAAGCTTTAGCCATTTTGGCAAAACTGTTGCAGCATCCCGTGTTTCCCGAAGCGGTTTTGGCACGAGAAAAAGCCCGCACCATCGCGGCGTTGAAAGAAGCAGAAACCCAACCTGAAAGCATTGCGGACAAAGCCTTCGACCAAGCTGTTTTTGGCACACACCCTTACGCTTTTGATGCCTATACCACGCCCGCGACCGTAGAAGCAATCACCGTGCCAGCGGTGCAGGATTTCTACCGCGCCCATTACCAAGCGCGTTATGCGGTGGTGGCGATGATGGGAGATGTGTCCCGTGCAGAAGCCGAAGCCATTGCCGAACAACTCACGGCACAACTGCCTGTGAGCGGTGAGGTGAGTGCATTGCCTAAGGTGAACCGCCTCACCGTCGCCAGCGAACAACGCATTAGCCACCCCGCCAGCCAAAGTCATATCTTAATCGGCGCGCCTGGCATGGCACGCAACGATCCTGACTATGACGCGCTTTACGTCGGTAATTACATCTTGGGCGGCGGCGGTTTTGTGTCGCGCTTGATGAACGAAGTGCGCGAAAAACGTGGCTTGGCATACAGCGTGTATAGCTACTTTCTGCCGTTGAAATACACAGGCGCATTCCAAATTGGCTTGCAAACCAAAAAAGAACAATCCGAGCAAGCGTTGCAATTGGTGCGGCAGGTATTTGCTAAATTTACCGCTGATGGGGTGACTGAAAAAGAACTACGTGCCGCCAAGCAAAACATCATCGGCGGCTTTCCCATGCGCATTGACAGCAATCGTAAAATTTTAGAGTACCTCAGTTTGATTGGATTTTATGATTTGCCGTTAAGCTATTTGGATGATTTTACCCAGCGCATCGCACAAGTTGGCGCGGCTCAAATACACGCGGCGTTTGCCCGTCACCTTAACCCTCAAGCCATGGCGACCGTGATCGTCGGCGCACCTGAAACCCGTGAAACAAAATAAAATTGCCATCAACGGCGGCGAATTGCGCCGTCGCATCATTACTTTTCCCGACGCAGAAGTCTTGCGCCCCACCCCTGACCGTGTGCGTGAAACACTGTTCAACTGGTTGGGGCAGACTTTGTATGGGCGTACTTGCTTGGATTTATTTGCAGGCAGTGGCGCGTTGGGCTTTGAATCTGCGTCGCGGGGTGCGGCAAAAGTGACCATGATAGAGAAAAATCCCGTCGTTTTTCGCTCATTACAAGACAACTTAAGCAAATTGGCGTGTACGAACATAGATTTACTCCGTCAGGATGGGCTAGAATTCGCCTCCCGCGCAGGAACGCGCTATGACGTGATCTTTTTGGATCCGCCTTTTCAAAGCAACTACTACGCGCCATTGTTTGCCTGTTTGCCGCAACGACTGACCGATAACGGTCTGTTGTATGTAGAATCAGGCGTGGCAATAGCAGCACCTGCACCGTGGGAAGTGGTGAAATCAGGGCGCGCGGGACAGGTTTTTTACCAATTATTAAGGGTAGGTCAACATGATTAAAGTGGTCTATCCAGGAACGTTTGACCCGATTACCCGTGGACACGAAGACGTGGTGCGGCGGGCGGCGGGGCTGTTTGATGAAGTGATTGTGGCGGTGGCATCCAGTCGCACCAATACCCTATTTAGCTTGGATGAGCGGGTGGAGATGGCACAAGAAGTGTTTTCGCATTGCCCCAATGTGCGCGTGGAAGGTTTCCAAGGCTTGTTGATGAGCTTCGTGCAAGCGCAGCAAGCCCGCGTGGTATTGCGTGGACTGCGTGCCGTATCCGATTTTGAATATGAATTTCAACTGGCGGGCATGAATCGCAATTTGTACCCCGAAATGGAAACGCTGTTTTTAACCCCAGCGGAAACCTACACCTTTATTTCCGCAACCATGGTGCGGGAAGTGGCGAAATTCGGCGGCGACATCAGCAAATTTGTGTCCCCCTGCGTCAATGAAAAATTAGTCCTAAAAAATCAATTAACTTACTGAGGAGAAATAAAGATGGCACTGCTAATTACCGATGAATGTATCAATTGTGATGTCTGCGAACCCGAATGCCCTAACGAAGCGATTACGCAAGGTGACACAATTTACATCATTGATCCGAACAAATGCACCGAATGTGTGGGTCACTATGACACCCCACAATGCGTGGAAGTTTGTCCCGTAGATTGCATCCCTAAGGATCCCGATCACGAAGAAAGCCCAGCGCAATTGCAAGCTAAATACGATAAATTGATGGCAGCAAAAGGCTAAAGCCTCTCCCGCTTAAGGGTATAGCCATCCGCACAATTTATTGCAACTTTCTGAATCTGTACACATTTTAAAGAAAAGAACTTTATTTCATCCAACATTATGATTTAAATTAAAATCATAGCAAACCTACTCCTTCCCCCTAGCAGGGGGAAGGCTGGGATGGGGGTTGAAAGGCTGCACAGCGCGACGATTTCTACCCCCACCCTAACCCTCCCCCTGCTAGGGGGAGGGAATATGGCGAGATGGAAAGAGTTGTATAGATACTTAAAGGTGAAGGGATGAGTCTTAGCACCTTGCCTTCTCATTTTTTGAAAGCCCGAAATGACCTACCAAAACTTCAAAGATATTTTGTTCAACGGCGTGTGGAAGCAAAACACGGGGGTGGTGCAATTGTTGGGGCTGTGTCCGATTTTAGCGGTCAGCAGTTCGGTGGTCAATGCAGTGAGCTTGGGGCTGGCGACCACATTGGTGATGGCTTTGTCTGGCGCAGCCATTGCCCCGATCCGTCAAGCCGTCCCCAATGAAGCGCGCATTCCCGTGTTTATTTTGATTATCGCGGTGCTGGTGACCGTCATTCAATATGCCATGAATGCCTATATGTATTCGCTCTACATTGTCTTGGGCATTTTTATTCCGCTGATTGTGACCAACTGTATCGTGTTGGCACGGGTGGAAGCCTTTGCCTCCAAAAATCCCCCGCTAGAATCTGCTTTGGATGGCTTCGCGATGGGACTGGGATTGACCGCAGTCTTGGCGGTATTGGGTGGCATACGCGAAATTCTGGGGCATGGCACGTTGTTGTCAGGGATCGAAACCGTTTTGGGTGAAGGTGCGAAATTTTTAGTCATCACCGTCGTACCCAACTATCACGGCTTTTTGTTAGCGATTTTGCCGCCTGGGGCGTTTATTGTTTTAGGATGTTTGATTGCAGGGAAAAACTGGTTAAACGCTCGCGCCGCAAAAAAAGCCGCATCCGCACCGATTGACGACAGTTACACACCCACAGCACAGGCGGGCTAGTGAGGTGGGTACGAATTTATCGTACCCACCCAAACGTACTGTGTCGTCAAAATGAACATTACAAGCACCATGCGACCTAACAGCCTATCGAAATCGGCACGCATCACCCAGATTTTCCAACGCCTGCAAGCGGCGAATCCGCATCCCGCGACCGAGCTGGAATACCACTCGGCGTTTGAATTATTGGTCGCCGTGATGTTGTCGGCACAAGCGACCGATGTCAGCGTCAACCTCGCCACGCGCCAACTTTTCCCGATCGCCAACACCCCGCAAGCCATTCTAGACTTAGGCGAGACGCGCTTACGGGAGTTTATCCAGCGCATCGGTTTGTATAAAACCAAAGCCAAACACGTCATCACCACCTGCCAACTGTTGCTGACACGACACGGCGGAGAAGTGCCTCAGACTCGTGTGGAATTGGAAGCCTTGCCAGGAGTGGGACGCAAAACCGCCAACGTCATCCTCAATACCGCCTTCGGACAAGCCACCATTGCGGTCGATACCCATATTTTTCGCCTCAGCAACCGTTTGCAAATTGCCCCTGGCAAAACAGTATTAGCCGTTGAAAATGGCCTGATGAAAGCCATTCCCAAAATCTTTCAACTAGACGCACATCATTGGTTAATTTTGCATGGGCGATATATTTGCCAAGCCCGCAAACCTAAATGTGACCAGTGCATCCTTCTCGACTTATGCCCTTTGGCAGGTAATTAGTTGCGTACCAATACTGGGGCGTGAGTAGGTAGGGAGGATAAGCTGCGCGCACCAAAAATTTCCCATAACAAATCATGCAGATGTGCGCAGCACACCCATCCTACTAAACCTGTGTATTTATTCAGCATCAGTGAGTAGACTGCGCCGTGCGCACCATTCATTTCATGCCGCGTGCGCGCAGCGCACCCTGCTTGTATTTTTATCGTTTAATATCAATATTATACAAGCTAGCTAACACAATTTTAGTCTAATCTACCTTCATGTAGAAGCTGCTGCTAAAGAGGCTTGTATCTCAAGCAGTTCAATAATCTTTCTGGCGGCTTCATCAACAGTCATGTCATATATTTCAAATGCGGTATCTTCGTCAATGTCTATATCAAAAGCATTTTCAATATCGCAAAGTGGGCGAGTTCCCTCCAGCGTATCTGGTGGATTTTTCGTTGACCACATGCAGCACATTTGCTGTGAATTTGGATTTTTCGGATACCTACGACGATGTTTGTCATAAATTGCAAATAGCTTCTGAAAAACTGGCTCGTATGTGTTACTCATGTCGGTGTAGTCCTGTGAATTTTAATGATAAATTTGTAAGGTGATCGTAAAACCCAACGCGCTAAATCAGTCGGTGGCTACCTGTTCAATGTAACCTATTGATTTTTCTCCGCGATCTTCGCGTGAGACTGCTTTTTCTAGGTTCAATCATTCGGTGCAATGCGCTACGTTTATTGACACCCTACGCGGGTCTAGCAAATTTTCAACCGCGTCTGGAAAAATCAAAAGCGTGCGAATCTGTTGCACCTACGAAAACCCATTGCAACCCCCTATTTCTCGCTTCATTCGTCTTTCCTCACCTCAATGACTATGCACTTTTTCTTGCAACCACACTTTAATAAGCGATTGATACGGCACATCGCGGGAATTGGCGGCGGTTTTGATGGCATCTAGCAGATGCTGGGGCAGGCGCAGCGAGATGGTTTTGGTGGTGGGTTTTAAATTAGGCAGCACGACCCGTTTGGCTTTTGTCCAATCGACATAATCGGCGGAATCGTTGCTTTCCCAAAAAGCGCGTTCTTCGGCTTCGTTGGCGAAGGTTGGGAGGGGTTTAAGTGTTTTGTTCATAAGTTGCGCGCTCCTTTTTGTGCATATCTCTCGCTGAAATCACGCGTATCATTTCGCCCGCTTGTCGCAAAGTGAAGGTGATATGCAGCCGTCGTGCTTGGTCTGTTTTGCCGAGTGCATGGAGGCGAACTTCGACCTGCTGGTGCTTGAGGTCTTCCAGTAGCAACAAGGGGTTGTTGAAGAAAACCTGCTCGCTTTCCGCCATGCTCACGCCGTGCTTTTCGTTCTTGCGGGCATTGCCATCATCCCACTCGAACCCTGTGATTTTGCTTAAATTAACCATGATCTGTATATTATGAAGATATACGAAGAAATGCAAGCTGCATACAGTTTGTTAATTCACGATCAGCGCGTTGCGCCCAAATTTTTAGTAGGTACGAATTTATTCGCACGGTTTTTGTATGACAAATCAAACCTATGCGGATCAATCTTCCCCCACCGCCCCTCAAATCCCCTTCACAAACACTTTGGATTTTCGCTGGAAGTTGTACAGCGATTGTTTTTGCACGGGCAAGGTGGAAACATCACTGGCGACGAAGCCGCGTTCTAAAAACCAATGTGCGGTGCGGGTGGTGAGGACGAAGAGTTTTTTGAAACCTTGCGTTTGGGCGACAGCGGTGATGTGTTTGAGGAGTTCTTCGCCGTAGCCGTGGGCGCGGTATTGGGCATCGACCGCGAGGCAGGCGAGTTCGGCGGCGGCTTCGTCGGGGAAGGGATATAGCGCGGCGCAACCGACAATGCGATGGTCATGTTCTAACACAATAAAACGTTCAATTTCGCGCTCCAATAATTCGCGGCTGCGGCGCACCAAAATACCTTGTTCTTCCAAGGGACGCAGCAGTTGCAAAATGCCGCCTACGTCGTCAATGTTGGCATCGCGCAAGGTGTTGAGCGTGGCTTCGACCACCATGCTGCCAATGCCGCCGTCGCTGAATAATTCTTGCAACACCGCGCCGTCGGTGTGGCGGCTAATCAGATGGGTGCGCGCTACCCCCGCTTCGCACGCGCGAATGGCGCAAGGTAAGTACCAACTTACATCATCGGGCAAAGGATAATCAGCGGCAAACACGGCGCGGGATTGGGCGACGGTCAGTTCTTTCAGTAATTTACCTTGCGCGTCCTGCACGCCGTCGGTGTCCATTAAAAACATCAGCTTATCGGCATCCAGCGCAATCGCCGTGGCAGTCGCCACATCTTCCAAGGTCAAATTAAACACCTCGCCCGTGGGCGAATAGCCCAACGGCGACAGCAGCACGACTTCGTTGTACGCCAAGCGTTGGTGAATCGCATCGGCATCGACTTTGCGCACGCAACCCGTGTGCATCAAATCCACGCCGTTAATCACGCCGATGGGTTGAGCGGTGATGAAATTGCCGCCCGCCACGCGAATATCGGCATTTGCCATCGGCGAATTCGCCAAGCCCATCGACAACAACGCCTCGATTTCCAGCCTCACTCGCCCCACCGCTTCTTTCACGCAGCGCATGGTGTCGCCGTCGGTCAGCCGAATGCCGTTGTGATAGGTGTCGCCCAACTGATTGCGCGCCAGATGTTGCTCGATTTGCGGACGTGCGCCATGTACCAACACCAGCCGCACGCCCAAACTCGCCAACAAATTAAAATCATGGGTTAATTCCACAAACTTACCATCCGCCACCACTTCGCCGCCAAACGCAATCACAAACGTTCGCCCGCGAAAGGCGTTGATATACGGCGCGACCGAACGAAACCAAGCGACAAATTGAGCAGGAGAATGAGAAGAGGGCATGATGGATATCCGTGTAGGGCTTTATTGGGGGTATTTTAACGCGTCCACCTAGCCTTGCAAGTGTGCGGCGATTTGTTCTGGCGAGACCTGACCGCGAAGTTTCCTGCGTATTTTTCAATCCATTCGTCATGACACGTAAATTTGTGGTGCAACGCGAAGTCATTCGTCAGGCAGGCATTACTTGCGCACCGATTTTCTTTGACAAGCCTGCCGTCTTTGCCGATAATGCCGCTCCCTTCGGGTCGTTAGCTCAGCTGGTAGAGCAGCGGACTCTTAATCCGTTTGTCGCAAGTTCGAACCTCGCACGACCCACCAAGAAATCAAAGGCTTAACTGAATTCAGTTAAGCCTTTTTATTTGCTCGTCATTGTTCGCTAGATCAGTTTATGAAAATAGTCTATTGATGCGGCGAGTGACTTGTTTATATAGATGAAATCAGCCCCTAGGATGATGGGCTTGATGCAGCTTTTTCAGCCGCTCACGGGCGACGTGGGTGTAGATTTGGGTGGTGGCGATGTCGGTGTGTCCCAATAACAATTGCACCACGCGCAAGTCCGCGCCGTGGTTGAGGAGATGGGTGGCGAAGGCGTGACGTAAGGTGTGGGGCGATAGGGTGAGTGTGATACCGCCGCGTTGGGCGTGTTTTTTGATGAGATACCAAAACATTTGTCGTGTCATTGCCTCGCCGCGTGCGGTGACGAACAGCGCGTCGCTGATTCTGCCTGCCAACAACACGCCACGCCCTTGTTCGGCATAGCGTTTTAGCCAATCCAACGCTTCTTCACCCAGCGGCACGAGGCGTTCTTTGTTGCCTTTGCCCATGACTTGCACCACGCCTTGCGCCATGCCAACTTGTCGCGTATGCAAATTAACTAATTCCGACACGCGTAACCCTGTGGCATACAGCACTTCCAACATGGTGCGGTCGCGCAAGCCCAGCGGTGTTTGCACATCGGGTGCGTTAAGCAGGCGTTCGACATCCTGTTCGGTCAAGGTTTTGGGCAAATTGCGCGGTAATTTTGGCATGGCAATTTGCAAGGTAGGATCAACGGCAATTTGATTTTCGCGTAGCCAATAGCGGAATAGTCGCTTTAAACTGGATAAATTCCGCCCCGTGGAACTGGCGCGGGCGTGCTGTGCCGATAGATACGTGAGGTACGCCTGAATATCGCCGTGCGTGGTGTCCAGCAGGGCTTTGTGCTGTTGCGCTTCCAGCCAATCCGCAAACTTCAACAAGTCGCTGCGATAGCTTTCCAAGGTGCTGCGCGCCAGCCCGTCTTCTAGCCATAAGCTGTCGAAAAAAGGGTCAAGTAAGTCGTTCATTTGCCCACCGTAGGTGCGAATTCATTCGCACGCCCTTCTGCCCAAAATAGGCAAATTTGTCGCACCCACGGTTAAATCGCCCGCTCATGCGCCAACAGCCAGCGTTTGATGTCCAACGCGTCGCCGTCGCGGTGCAACATAAACCCGCCCAAGCCCGTCCGACTGACCACCCGATGACACGGAATCACCATCGGCAAAGGATTCGCGCCACACGCCTGCCCCACCGCTTGCGCCGCCGATTGCAGGCTTTTGGCTAATTCGCCATAAGTGCGCGTCTGACCGCTCGGAATAGCACACAATGCCCGCCAAACTTTGGTCTGATGCGCCGTCGCGCGATAGTCCAAGGGTAAATCAAATGACATCGTGGCATCATCCACATAGCGCAATAATTGCCGACAAACCTCCGCCGCCAAGGCATTGCTCGGCGATTGTGCAGGCGTGGAAAGGGAGAGAAAGACGATTTCGGTCAAGGCTTCGTCCGTGCAACGTATGCCGAGTACCGCGAACGGCGTGGGAAGTTGGGCTTGGTAGGGCATGAAAAATGGGGCTCTATGTGAATCATAGTGGGTCATCGTCGCACAAGTGAGCAATCTCCCTCCCCTTCAAGGCATAGGTATCTACACATCTTAATTTATTTAATAATCATTGAGTTATATGTGTTTTTTCATTGCTATTGCAAACTAAACGCTATGTGGGAGCGCAA
>JBASWK010000107.1:0-7612 GCA_049276435.1 Gallionella sp.
CTTGATCGGCGCATCGGCAGCATGGAGAAATTAAGCGCAGAAGTCGCCGCATGGCAAGCCCGCCGCGACCAGATTCACGCCAAAGTAAACTGGCAATTTACCACCGAAAATGCACGCGTTAAACTCAAACGTCTTTATCCGACATTTGATGCGTGACGCGACACTAGCAACGACCGACCAGCAACGACCGACCAGCAACGACCGACCAGCAACTAACGACCAACGACTAACAACAAACACAATATGCAAATCAAATTCAGACTCGACCCGCCGCAGTCGGCAAACCCTTGGCGCAAGCTGGTGATGTTCATCATCGCCCTTGCCCTCGCCATCCCGCTGCTGATGTTTTCAGCGGCGGTGCTGGTGGTGCTACTCGTTGTCGGCGTGATAGTCGGCGGCATTTTCTGGTGGAAAACCCGTGCGCTGCGACAACAAATGCGTGAAATGCGCGACTTTCAACCGCAATCCCCCGTGATGGACGACACGGGCGGCACGGGCGAGATTATTGAAGGCGAAGTGATTCGAGTCGTGCGCACGCGGGATGAGCAATAAAGCATTAGCACGCTACTAAAGACCTGTTAGAGGTGCTATATTTGGCACCTCTAATGTTATTGGCAGATCAACATGGCACACACAATTTTAGCATCCACCACCGCCAGTATTTCTGAGCTGAAAAGAAATCCCATGGCGACCGTTGCCGCTGGGGAGGGGCTTCCCGTGGCAATTCTCAATCGCAATGAACCCACTTTTTACTGCGTACCCGCCAAAATATACGAAGCTTTGCTGGACAAGCTGGAAGATATGGAACTCAACGCGCTGGCAACTGAACGTTTGAATGATGGGCAGGCTCTGGTCAAGGTGAGTTTAGATGATTTATGAGTTGAGCTTTCACCCTGAGGCACTGGCGGAATGGCAAAAACTGGACGGCTCGGTGCGCGTGTTATTCAAGAAAAAACTCGCCGAACGCTTGCAAAATCCCCACGTCCCCGCCGCCCGATTATCAGGGCAAAAAAACCGCTACAAAATCAAACTCCGAGACGCGGGCTATCGCCTCGTGTATGAAGTGCGCGATCAAGTGTTAATAATCGTGGTAGTCGCGGTGGGTAAACGGGAACGGAATGCGGTTTATCAGGCAGCGGATAAGCGGTAATTTCTGGTCGAGCGGTCACTACCGCGATTTCGAGGCTCTGGCTCTTAACTGTCCACACGCGCCTTCAATTTCTTGCCCTGCTGAATCGCGCACGCGGGTGTAAATTCCCTGCTGATTCAAGGCATACGCCATCGCAGCGATGCGTTCTGCCGACGGGCGACGATAACTCAGCCCATCGACTTCGTTAAACGGAATGAAATTCATCACCGCATATTTTCCCGCCAACAACTGCACGATGCGCGCCAATTCGGCATCGCTATCGTTAATGCCCTCCAGCAACGTCCATTGATATTGAATCGGATAGCCCGTGGCACGGGCATATTCCTCGGCGCGACTCACCAATTCTTCCACCGCCAACGGCGGCGCATTCGGCAATAATTTGGCGCGCAACGCCGCATCGGTGCTGTGTAAAGACAATGCCAGCGCGGGTTTGACTGCGACTTTGCGTCGCGCAACCTTAACGCCCTCGCCCGCGTGCGGGAGAGGGGATGTTCCGTCCAACCCCTCCATCAACCGCTCAAACACCCGCGCATCACCCACGGTGGATAACACCAGATTCTTATGCCCGATATTGCCCTGCGTGCCCAATAACTCAATCGCTTCCAACACATTATCCAAATTGTGCGCAGGTTCGCCCATGCCCATAAACACCACTTTGCTGACCGCTCGCCGTTGCCGCGCCAACACCACCTGCGCCACAATTTCCGCGCTACCCAGTTGGCGAATCAGCCCGTTGCGCCCACTCATACAAAACACGCACCCCACCGCACAACCGACTTGGGTCGAAACGCACAGCCCGCCACGCGGCAACAACACGCTTTCCGTCAGTTGCCCATCTGACAACTTCACCAACAAGCGCGCCACTTCCGCCAGATTGACAGATGAACTTTCTCGTTCGCCTCCTCGCCCGCTTGCGGGAGAAGATTGAGGAGAGGGAGAACGGTCATGGATTGCATGACCGTCGGCGGGATATTCCCCCTCCAGCCGCGCCAAATTCGCCAACGCCGCTTCCAGCGCAGGCAGCCCCTCACGCAACCGCTGCGGGAAAAAATTATCAGCGGGACTGTGAATCGTATCGTAAGAAATGGCCTGACTCCACCCGCGCAACACCCGATCTTCATGGCAAGGCTTTGCGCAGAGGTCGCGGAGCTGTAGTCTAAGGTGGGAGATACGCATGGGAGCAGTCAAAACAGTTGGGCAACAAGTTGCAAGGGCTGCGATTTTAACCCAAGCAGGGTAACCCTTTGAGCTTTTGCAGCTTGCCTTCAGATATTGACCAAATCCTTTTCAATAAACGGGCGCAACTCAGGGCGCAAGGCTTTTTCCGTCACCCAATCCACCGAGCAATGCAACAAATCCTCAAGATAAAACTGCACCCCAAAATACCGCTTCGAGGTCGCCGCCCCGTCAAACGCCACCAACACCATCACTACTCGCCCGCGCCACATCCCGCGCCGTCGAGCCAAACAACACGAGACGGGTTACGCCAAATGCGCCACTAAGTGCGCTTTGTGTTGGTGTAGCAGTGTTAGGGCTTCGGTGCGGGTCATTAGAGGATATGTGCTTTATGCAAAAACGTAGGGTGGTGAAAACAAAAGCAGGGTGGACAAGCGCAGCGCATCCGCCATTTTCCCTAGTAAATCAGGTGGATGCGCGTTGCTTATCCACCCTACGATTCTATAAGGACTTCTGCATTCCCTTGTTCAAAAGATGAAAGCATCGTCGCAATATCAGCTTTTAGTTTTTCAACTTCGGCATCGGCTAATGTCCCTGCGGTAGCGAAACTAGCAAGCCAGCATGAAAGCAATATTCCCAAGATAGTTTTTTTATATAGTCCCTGCTAACGTTTGAAATCACTGACACTGCACGGCTTTATCGCGCAGCGTCCAGTGGATTGATGGGTTAGCGCGCAGCTTGCCAAGGCCTCGTTAAATATTTACTTGGACTATTTTTTGGGTAATCTCGCTGAACTAAATAGTATTTTTGCGAAAAATAGCCCCAGTTATTTATAAACAGTCCCTAAGGCTCATTATTGTCTTCTTCATAGCCAGCGTAATCGTCATTGGGGGCGTAGTATTCCGCGAGGTCATACGTGAAGGTGGCCTTATACGTATTGCCGAGTCCGCACGCAGCCAATTGGGAAAGGCCAGCGATCTTCAATTGGCACGCCACGCATTCAAACTTTGAGGGTAAGTACTGTTGGGTTTCAACGATTAGCTCACCATCGAAGCTCTTCAATGGTGCCGCAATTGCTGTACCTGTAACGATTGCACCACTGCCGCATGACGGGCACGGAACTCGATGCCCCTCGTGTCGAGTAGCCCATGTTAATGCCTGCTGGGTCAGCTTGACTCGGTCTGGGTCGGGCTTGTCTTCCCAAATTGTCTTGTGCGCCGCGACCGACTTCAGAACTGCCTTTGCTGACTCGTCACGGGAGGCAGCAATAATGGTTGCGGCAAAACTTGCCTCGTCTTTGCCAAGCAGTAGGTCTAGTTCTTCACCCATAGACTCCACCAGAACAGTGCAGGTCTGGTAGTAGGTGGGGAGCCAAGCTGTCGTCTTTAGACTATCAAAGGGGGTACTTCCAGCGTGCAGCTCCTCGTTGCGTCGAGTCATGTGGAGAGCGGCGAAACCTTCCAACTCAGTCGTGAACTCAGGGAGAATTTCACGCAATCGGCTGAAAACGGCTGTAACGTCAATTGATTTCGGGATGAACTTGTTTGCAGCTGGACTGAATCCCAAGCTGAAGTAAAGATTGTTCCAGTCTTTTGCCTCGGCCAGTAATGCTGGATTCACGTTGGCAAGCGCAGCACGTCCGAGAAGCTCAAGAGCCAAGGTAGACCACAGTGCAAACTGCCAATCATCTTTCGGATGCTTCAGCATTTCTTCTGCAAATCGCTGTGCCTTTGCGAGTAGCGCGTCTTTTGACCAAGAGTGCTGCTGCTGTGTTGCCTGAGACTTCGGTTTGTTCAATTTAAATCTCCCAGATATACGCGATCAATATGCCGGTCGGTGGCACCAGCGGGTACCGGCGACCGGCGATGAATCATTCTCCAGTTATCGACAATCAATGTGTCGCCAGGGTTAAGCAGAATAACCTCTTGGGCTACAACTGACGCAATGTATGTTGCGACTAGCGAATATGTCTTTTCGCTGTCACCAGTAGCGGGGCGAAGAAAAATGCTGTCCCATCTCAACACCCCAGCGTCATGCCCTTCAAAATAATCAAAAAGCCGCAGAAGTGGTTTGCCATTGCGCAGCGGCCTGCGGGATTGAACCAATGTTCTGCGTAACGATGTTTCCCCCATGTCGTCAATCATGACGTTTCCATCGAATACGCTAGTTGAAACCTCAGCTGCGCCTTTGATACAGCGAAGTGCGAGGTAGCGTGGCGGCACTGCCCAATGTGCCAGATCAGTGTGCATTGGGAACTCTCCCGTTCCGAAGTTGCCGCTGTATGTGTTCGGGGGCGCACTCGACTTTGCACGTGGGCGAAGCTCTTGGATCGCAGAGAACCCCTCCAATGTAAGAGCGCAGCCCAGAAAAGCAACTGCATCGATAGTTTTTAGCTCGGGCTTATGCCGCGCGATAAGCGCATATCCGCGTTCAGAAACGATCTGTCGAATTGAGATGCTCATTGGGTGGGCTGTTGCGCGCTCGTAGAGGCAACCAGCGCTGCGCGGCTTTACCGCGCAGCGTCCAGTTGACTGCTGGGTTGAGTCAAGCCATCGATGCGAAGACAGGCAGCGGTCCAGATCGCACCTGCGGCATCTATTACACCAAACAGCACGATGATAGGTGGTGCAAGTTTCAATGCGGCAAACGCAATAAAGAACGCTGTCACCGAGAGTCTAGCGGGAACCGACCAACGAAATACAGCGAATAACTCGATGCGAGAAGCCATGAAGATAATGTACCCAATAACGAGTACTGGCACACCAACAACACGAATCCAAACCTCATGTGTTTCTGGAATGCCGAAGAAGGACAGCAGTAGGTTCGGAATAGTCACTAGTGCGGAGCCGAGAGCAAACAAGTAAATTGAGAAAACGCGAAGGCTAAAGGCGGACTTGCTCATTTATCTTTCTCCATAGGGTAAGGCTGAGACATATTGCGGTGAGCCAAACGTGTCATTTTATATCCTAACCATTTGATTTAACTATACCCTAAAAATATAACCGCTCACCCTCTCCTGCTAACTCAGCACCCCTCGCGCCTATGTTATTGGAAATAGTGCGTGAGTACATGCTAGCGGCGGATTATAGCCGTCGAATGGAAGTGTGCAACGCAAATGGGATTAAAAGATTGGTGTTTTTCATCATCAGCGGCATCCCAGCGAGATGGGTACGCCTGAAGTGGAAGTGCGTAGATACAAGGGTGGATAAGCGCAGATTGCGGCAAAAAATGATTGGTACGCACGGCGCACCCTACTCGACTACGGAGTTGTGCGTAGGGTTAAGCTTGCTCAAGCCTGCACCCTTGATAACCGCTTGAAATGCCAAAAAACGAGTGCTGACGAAATAGAGAAAATTAGGATTAGAAAAAATATATTCATGACCAAAAACCACTGATATAACTGAACTTCACCAAGTGAGTGGGACAAAATATAGTCAACAAAGAAATGTAGCGTTGAGGTGAAATACAAGAGAATGATATTAATTAACGCCCAAGCAAGATAACCAAACCTAGACCATGGTCTCAATTGCCATAATGCAATGGCAGATACAAGACCTAGTATGTCCTTACTGACAAGGAGCAGTCCGAAAGGAGACAGTAAAGCTGCCCATTGCATTTTAAAAATAAGCATCGCTTTCAGCGATAGCCAAAAAGCATTATAAGAAATGGTTAGGATGGCAATCGTAGAAATTAGCCATCCCCTATTGTTTTGTTTTGACATAAAAAACCTAACGCTAAATAGAAAACCCTGAAAAATATCAAAACACTCACCTAAAACTTAAACCCCCTATGCACCGCGACTACGCCGCCTGTCATATTGAAGTATTCGACTTTTTCAAATCCTGCGGTTTGCATCATTTGTTTGAGTTCTTCTTGCCCTGGGTGCATACGGATGGATTCGGCGAGGTAGCGGTAGCTGTCGGGGTCGTCGGCGATCAGTTTGCCCATCACGGGTAACAGCTTGAAGGAATACAGGTCGTAGGCTTTTTCCAGTGGTTTGGCGACTTTGGAGAATTCCAGCACAATCAGCCGTCCGCCAGGTTTTAATACCCGTTGCATTTCGCGTAACGCCACGTCTTTGTGGGTGACATTGCGCAAGCCAAAGGCGATGCTGACGCAATCAAAGTAGTTGTCGGGAAAGGGCAAATGTTCCGCATCGCATTGTGCCACGGGCGTGGTGATGCCTTCGTCCAGCAAGCGGTCTCGCCCCACGCGCAGCATGGCGTTGTTGATGTCGGTGAGTACGACTTGGCCGCGACGGCCGACTTTCTTGAGAAATAAGCGTGACAAATCCGCTGATCCGCCCGCTACGTCTAACACGCGCTGTCCCTCGCGCACGCCGCTAACACTCACCGCGAAGCGTTTCCACACCCGATGCAAGCCTGCTGACATCAAGTCATTCATCACGTCGTATTTGCTGGCGACGGAGGTAAATACGCCTGCGACGCGCTTCGCTTTGTCTTGTTCGGCGATGGTTTCAAAACCAAAATGCGTTTCTGCCATGATTACCCCTTTGCTTGACGCGACGCGCCTGCTTGCTCAAGACGGCTCAAATAGTTCTGCCACAAAATTTCTTCATCCCGCCCCAGACCGTACAAGTAATCCCAAGTGTACAGCCCGCTGTCATGTCCATCATCGAAGGTGATTTTCAGCGCGTATTGCCCCACAGGGTCGAGTGCGGTAATGCCCACAGCCTGTTTGCCGACTTGCAGGACTTCTTGCCCCACGCCGTGTCCACGTACTTCAGCGGACGGTGAATACACACGCAGGTACTCTGCCGACAAATGATGGCGGCTGCCATCTTCATAAGCCAATTCCAGTGTGCGAGATTGTTGATGCAGGATAATTTCGGTAGGTTGTGTCATGGTGTGATAAGTGGTTGAGTACAAGTGATTGGGTATTTAGTCGTTAGTCATTAGTCATTAGTCATTAGTCATTAGTCGTTAGTTTTAGATGGCAGGGTGAAAATGCGAGCATATCGCTATGAATATATTGCAAAGAGTGCGGATGCGCTACGCTTATCCACCCTGCCAACTATCAACGAATGACTTACCGTTTAGCAACTGCTTAGGGAGCAAGAAATAACTAACATACCTTTTTTTGAGAAGGGTAAAGAGGGAAGGGAGAAGGGCAAAACCGCCTCTCCGAACAAGGGACACGAGGTCTTGTTCCTTCCCCTTCAAGGGGAAGGCTAGGATGGGGATGGGTTCGTTCTCTGCACACACCCCCATCCCCACCCCAACCCTCCCCTTGAAGGGGAGGGAGTTTGCCGATGATTTGGCTTAA
>JBASWK010000108.1:0-9633 GCA_049276435.1 Gallionella sp.
TTTGACTTCGCGACTGAAACCAAATTAGAAATTACAACTGAAAAACGAGGCAGCGTCGTCCCGCTGCAAACATCAGGCGACCATCTTAAATTCGATGCTAAATTGTCTTGACGGAGGGGCCACTTTACTTCGCCTTCGGTTTTGTACATCCCATCCCTAACTGCTTTCCCACTATGTGTACCGCAACGCTTTCAACGGGTTGTTCAAATGCAACTGAAATTGCACGACTACTTGCATCATAAAAATCGGTTGCTGCTTCAGCGTGCGTTACAACCAATAAAAGAGATGCTCCAACTACTCTAACAATACACATAGCAATCTCCAATCAACAAGTTAAACATAATCAGACCTTTTCAGGATAGTACGTTCGATATAGATGTTTTCACCATATTTATCTACAAATCACTACATGATCATTTTTAGAAACGCTGTCATGACACATAGGGGCTGATGCACAGCCAAACAGCAAAAGCACAATCAACAGCAAAAGATAATTTTTCATTTTAAATACTCCAAAAAGTTAATCAACAACCTGCACCAGGGGTTCCACATTTTTTCTCTGCACTTTTCACAATAAGAAAAGCAAAAGCTATTCCAGCAATTACTGAAATAATAGAATCAGTCACATTTTTTATCGGAGCAGGGCCGTCGTGATGCGTAACTTCCCCAGTATTTCTGTTAATAACAGTTTCCGATGGACTACTTGCAATTGAAGCGCAACCATAAGATTGCAAAACCATCGTGAGACACAAAACGATAGCTACGGCCTTAGAAAATCTTCGTTTCATAATTACCCCCTTTACCGAATTAGTTAAATGAATTATCCACCCTAGAATAACGGACACGATATTACGTTAAGAGTAAGTTTTAAGTCAATAAAACATTCGCTTAATATATTTTTGAATTTGACCTTAGGTCATACACTTCGCGCCTATGAATTTAGGCGAAACCATCAAAAATCTGAGGCTTGCGCGTCATTGGACGCAGGATGAGCTTGCTTATCGCGCCAAGATTACGGCGGCAAACATTTCGCGTATCGAGAATGGCAAGCACGGGCCGAGTACACAGCTTTTAGAATCACTGGCGTGTGTGTTTGGGATGAAGATGTACCAATTGGTTGCCCTCGCCGAAAACGAAAAACTCCCGATCTCCCCGCCTGATTACGATTTTGCCGAACAGGCATTACTACAAAACTTCCGCGCCATGCCGCCCAAAGAACGGGAGTTATTTCTGGCAATGGGCGAACGCCTCGCACAACACGCGTAACGTATTGCCAATTATTCCCGTCCTCGTGTTATCCCATCTCGCAGCCGCCACACATTTCAATCACCATTAGAGCAACCATTGCACTATACTATGCCTACCCTATTCCGTTCCGAAGACTGTCGCGTGATGATGTACCCCAACGACCATTTGCCGCCGCATGTGCATGTTTTGATGCGGGATGGGCGGGATGGCACGGTGGATTTGTTGACCTTGGCAATCAACGGGCGGGTACAGGCGCGAGAAATTCGGGTGGCGTTGGCGTGGATTGCAACAGAGCAAGTGAATCTTTTAACGGAATGGCGGAGATACAACCCATGAGTGATTATTTTTTCCCGAAATTACAAACAGCGACCGCACTGGAACCGCCGCGTGTGCAAACCACTTGGAGTACGGGCGAGGTGTTGGTGGTGGATTTGGGGGAGATTTTGCGCAAGTCGGCATTTTTGGCGCAATTGCTTGAACCTGAGGTGTTTGCGCGGGTGCATGTAGGCGAACATGGCTGTTGTTTGGAGTGGTTTGATAGCGAGTTCGGCGCGGACAATGTGTATGCGTGGGCGAAGGAGCAGGCGGGCGGTGTCAGCCATGAAATGTTTGGCGGCTGGATGTATCGCAATAAGCTGTCGCTGACCGATGCCGCCACGGCGTTGGGCATCAGCCGCCGCATGGTGAGTTACTACCGCACGGCACATAAAGCTATTCCGCGCAGCATTTGGCTGGCGTGTTTGGGGTGGGAGGCGACGCGCCCCAAGGGGCGGCAATTGCCGTATCAACTACCCACCGTCAACGAATACGCCTTTTTGCAAATGGCTTAACGCCCCGCCATGCGCCTCCCCGACCTGATCCGCCTCACCACCTCCAGCTTTATCGCTTACCCGATGCGCAGTTTTCTCACGGGTTTGGGAATTGCCATTGGGATCACGGCGGTGATTTTGCTGACTTCTATCGGCGAAGGGCTACATCAATTTATCTTGGCGGAATTTAGTCAGTTTGGCACGCATTTGATTGCGATTCAGCCTGGGAAAACCCAGACCCAAGGCGGGAATGTGGGGATGTTTGGGTCGTCGCGTCCGTTGTCGTTGGAGGATGCGCAGGCGTTGCGGCGTTTGCCGTTTATTGAACACGTCAATCCGAATGTGCAGGGCAATGCCGAGGTGCGCGCTGAGGATAAAACCCGCCGCACCACGGTGATAGGTGCTGGGCATGAGATGACGCAGGTGTTTAGCATGGCGATTCAAAGCGGGCAGTTTTTGCCTGACGATGATCCGACGCAGGCGCGGGCGTTGGTGGTGTTGGGGTCGAAAGTGCGGCAGGAGTTGTTTCGGGACAGCAATCCGCTGGGGGCGTATTTGCGCATCAGCGGGCAGCGTTATCGCATCATCGGGGTAATGAAACCCAAAGGACAGATGCTGGGGTTTGATATGGACGACACGGTGTTTATTCCTGCGGCGCGGGCGATGGAGTTGTTTAATCGCCCTGGGCTGATGGAAATTCACGTTAATTATCAACCGAATGCCAAGCTGGATAACGTGGTGGCGGGCATCACCGCGCTGTTGAAAGAACGCCACGGACGCGAAGATTTTACCTTGATTCCACAGGAAAAAGCCTTGGAAGTGTTGGGTTCGGTGTTAAACATCATCACCTTCGCCGTGGGGGCGTTGGGCGGGATTTCGCTGTTTGTGGGCGGGGTGGGGATTTTGACCATTATGACCATGGCAGTGACGGAGCGCACGGCGGAAATCGGCTTGCTGCGGGCATTGGGCGCGCAAGAAAATCAAGTGCTGCAATTGTTTTTGGGCGAGGCGATGTTGCTGTCGGCGTTGGGCGGTTTGGCGGGATTGCTGCTCGGCGTGGGCATTGCGCAAGCTCTGCATTTTTTATTCCCCGCGCTGCCCGTGCATACGCCGTGGATGTTTGCCGTGGTCGCCGAACTCAGCGCGATCACCATCGGTTTGTTAGCAGGCGTGATGCCCGCCCGCCGCGCCGCCAAACTTGACCCCGTGGAAGCGTTGCGCACAGAATAGGTCGGATATTCCACCCATGGGTAAATCAAAATGACTCAAACAGACTTACAAATTTCGGGGATGCGCTGTGCGTCATGTTCAGCGCGCCTAGAAAAAGTACTCAACCAATTGCCGTATGTACAAGCGGTGGTGAATATCGCCACGGAAAAAGCCAGTGTGACTTTTGATGCCGAACAAACCAATTTAGATGCGGTGATTGCGACGATTGAACACGCAGGTTTTGGCGCACATCAAATGCGAGATTTTGCCGCCGAACGTGCGTCACGCGCAGCGGCGTTTCGGCATGAACAACTGCAATTTGTGATTTCGGCACTGCTGACTGCGCCGATGTTGTTGGAAATGGGCTTGATGTTGTTGGGCGTACATTGGATGCTGCCCACTTGGTTGCCCGTGCTGTTGGCAACGCCTGTGCAGTTTTGGATCGGAAAACGCTTCTATGTCGGGGCGTGGCACAGCTTGCGCAGCGGCGGGTCGAATATGGATGTGTTGGTGGCTTTAGGCACCAGCAGCGCGTACTTCTTTAGTTTGGTGGTGTGGCTATTTGATTTGGATCAACCGCTTTATTTTGAAGCCAGTGCCACGCTCATCACATTGGTTTTATTAGGAAAATTACTGGAAGGACGTGCGAAAGGCAAAGCGGCGAACGCCTTGGAAGCCTTAATCAATTTGCAACCGCGTACCGCGCATGTGGAGCGCGATGGCGTGATGGTGGAATTGCCCGTGGCGGAAATGCGCAGCAAAGATATATTTTTGGTGCGCGCAGGCGAACGCGTGCCTGTCGATGGCGTGGTGTTGGCAGGCACGTCCAGCTTGGATGAAGCGATGTTGACGGGCGAAAGTCTGCCACAAGTCAAACGCCCCGATGACAAAGTGTATGCCGCCACCATCAATCAGCAAGGCGTGTTGAAATGCCAAGCCGTGGCGGTGGGCGCGCGCACGCAATTAGCGGCGATTATTCGGCTGGTGGAACAAGCACAAGGCTCAAAAGCTGCAATTCAAAAATTAGCCGATCAGATTTCGGCGATTTTCGTGCCTGTGGTGGTGGGCATTGCGGTGTTGACGTTTGTCGCGTGGTACGCCTTGGGCGGCAATTTTACCGTCGCGCTGATTAACGCCGTGGCGGTGTTGGTCATCGCCTGTCCGTGTGCCTTGGGATTGGCGACCCCCACCGCCGTGGTCGTCGCAACTGGGCGCGCCGCGCAAGCGGGTATTCTGGTCAAAGATGCGGCGGCGTTGGAACGGGCGCACAAGCTACAAGTGTTAGTGGTGGATAAAACAGGCACGTTGACCGTGGGTAAACCCAGCGTGACCGATGTGTTGCCCGTTGGGGATTTCACTGCGGAAGCGTTGCTACAAACCGCCGCAAAATTAGCACAAGGTTCGACCCATCCGCTTTCAAAAGCGTTGCATGAATATGCCATAGCGAATGTAGGTGCGAATTCATTCGCACGTTCGGCTGATGCTGAGAGCATAAATTCTCACCCACAAGGGGCGGTCGTTGGTTTAACCGAATTATCAGGGCAAGGCTTGCAAGCTGAAATCGACGGCACACATTATTTGCTAGGCTCACCCGCCTTCGCGCAACAAGCGGGCGTAATCTTGGATGAAGCCCGTATCCTCACCCTGCAACAACAAGGCAAAAGCGTCATCGTCCTAGCCCGCCTCTCTTCCCCCTTCTCCCTTCCCCCTTCTCAACCACCCCTTCTCGGCTATTTCGCCTTCGCCGATCAACTCCGCCCCAGCAGCCGTGCCGCCGTAGCCAAACTCACTGCACAAGGCGTGCGCGTGGTGATGTTAAGCGGTGATAACCACGCCACAGCCCTTGCCATCGCCCAACAAGCAGGCATCACCGAGTTCCGTGCTGAAGTATTACCCCAAGACAAAGCCGCGCTGGTGGCGAGTTATCAAACCAACGGCACGCTGGTCGGCATGGTCGGCGACGGCATCAACGATGCGCCTGCTTTAGCGGCGGCGGATGTCAGTTTTGCCATGCGATCAGGCAGTGACATTGCCATCGAAACCGCTGATTTAACCTTGATGCGCAATGATTTGAATAGCGTGGTGGACGCGCTGTCTTTGTCCCATGCCACTTTGCGCAAAATCCGCCAAAATTTATTTTTTGCTTTTGCGTACAATGTATTGGGCATTCCTTTAGCGGCATTCGGCATGTTAAATCCCATGATTGCGGGTGCTGCCATGGCGATGAGTTCGGTGACGGTGGTGAGCAATGCCTTGTTGTTGCGGCGGTGGGGACAAAGAGGGTGAAAATGGGTCAATTTAACCCTACTTCCCTCATCTCTCGCCCTGTCGGGCGATGTACGAATTTGTCGTACCCACAATCAATGCAATTGCGACTGCACGATAATTTATAGTCAGGTACTTACCCACGGTCAAAATGAGAGTTGCGGCTTACGTTGTGAACTTAAAGCCTTTTTCTTGGAAGAGTTGTAGGCAGATTGCGACGGCTTCGGGGTCGTAGAGTGTACCTTGGTGTTGGGTGATTTCTGCCAGTGCGGCTGCTATGCCTAGCCCTGGGCGATAAGGGCGGTGTGACACCATCGACTCCACTACATCGGCGACGGCGACTAATTTGGCGGCCTGTAAAATTTGCGTGCTGTGGAGTCCTTGCGGATAGCCTGAGCCATCCAGCCTTTCGTGGTGTTGTTGCACAATTTGGGCGATAGGCCAAGGAAAGTCGATGTTTTTGAGGATGTCGTAGCCGCTTTGCGGATGTTCTTTGATGATGCCCATTTCGAGTAGGCTAAGATGTCCAGGTTTGCTGAGAATTTCGGCAGGGACGCGAATTTTACCCACATCATGCACTACACTCGCCAAACGAATCCCTTCAACGTCTTCTTCAGGCAGCTGTAGTGCTTGCGCCATGGCAACCGCCAGCTCTGCCACGCGTCGTTGATGCCCTGCGGTATAAGGGTCGCGCATTTCAACGGTCGCGGCTAAGGCGGTGACCGATTCCAGCAGGTTGGTGCGTAATTTTTGTTCGCTTTGTTTTAGCTCTTGTGTCCGTTCATCGACTAAATCCTCCAGCCGATTGCGTAGCCGATTTAATTCCAGATGGGTGCGCACCCGCGCCAAGAGCTCTTCGCGCTGATAAGGTTTGGTGACGAAATCCACTGCGCCCACTTCAAACCCTTGTAATTTTTCTTGTGTTTCGGTTGCAGCACTGACAAAAATAACAGGGACATCGCGGGTGCAAAACTGGGCTTTGAGTTGGCGACACACTTCAAAACCATCCAATTCTGGCATACGGATGTCTAGCAAAATCAAGTCAGGCGGATTGTTAAAGGCGTAATGCAGCGCAATTGTGCCGTTAATGGCAGAGCGGACTTCGTAGCCCTCGGCTTTGAGGATGTCGGTTAATAAACGCAGTGAGGCGGGCGTGTCATCAATGGCAAGGATGCGGCCTTTGCTTGGCGTGTCAGTTAAGCCGTTCATGTTGTCTTAATCATTACGTTGAAGTGCTAATTGTATCGCGGGATAGTTAAAGTTTTCTGCTAGTTGTGTGAGGATTTTGTAGAGCTTCACGTCAATAGGGGCAACTTGCTGGATCACCGCCGCAATTTGGCTGTCGTCTAAACTGTCTAACGCAACTGTCAGTGCTTGGCGCAACGCTGCTGGCAGCGTCGCTAAACTTTCTGCGCCCAAGACCATTTCCTGCTGGATGGGTGGGCTGGTGTGGGTATCCGCATAGTGGTATTTCACCCCTAAGTATTGGGCAAGGCAGTCATAAATTTCGTGCGGGCGATAGGGTTTGCGTATCACCGCATCAATGCCTGCGGCGAGAATTTCGTCATGTTGTTCAGTGAGTACCGATGCGGTGACGGCGACAATTTTGACGGCATCTCCCCCTGGCAAAGCACGGATGCGGCGGGTGGCTTCTAGCCCATTCATCACGGGCATCCGTCTATCCATCCAAATAAGATGGGGTTGCCACGTTTTGAATAGTTGTATCGCCTCCTCGCCATTTTCGGCGAGTTTGATTTGAAAACCCATATTTTTCATCAGTTGGATCAGCAGCATTTGATTTTCGAGCTGGTCTTCTACAATCAAAATACGATAGTCAGGTTGCCCCTCGACCAGACTCACGGCTTCGCCATGGGTGAGGGCATCGGGGCGAATCACATCACTGGTCGCAATTTTTTCCACGGGTAAATCCACTCTAAATACTGTCCCCTTACCAAAAATGCTGGTCATATGGAGTGTTCCGCCCAAGAGCTGCACAAATTGCCGCGTGATGGTCAGTCCTAAGCCCGTGCCTTTTTGTGAGGCATCTTCATTGAGCTGTAAAAAAGGTTCAAATATTTTTGCTTGATCTTCGGATTTGATCCCTACACCCGTATCCTCAACTTCGATAATGAGGTGTGAGATATGATTTTCAAGGGTATTTAAGGTGAGTAACACGCCGCCACGTTGGGTGAATTTGATGGCATTGCCGATTAAATTGATCAAAATTTGGCGTAATCGTGCCTCGTCGCTTTTGATATAGCGCGGAAAACGAGAAGACTGGTCGATATGCAAATACAGTCCTTTTTCGTGGGCACGCACGGACATCATGTCGATCACATCGCGCATCATGCCACCTAAATCAAACGCGGCGGTGGCGATTTCCACCCGTCCTGCTTCAATTTTTGCCATGTCGAGTACATCGTTAATCAGGGTCAATAAATGCTCGCCGCTGCGGTTAATGATGTCCAGCTTTTCGCGTTGACTGCCAGAAATATTGGCTTCACGGCGCAGCAAGTTGGAAAACCCCAAAATGGCATTCAAAGGCGTGCGCAATTCGTGGCTCATATTCGCCAGAAACACGCTTTTGGCTTGATTGGCAGCTTCAGCGGCTTGTCTGGCTAATATCAACGAATCCGTGCGTTGCAGCACGACTTCCTCCAGATGATCTTTGTATTTTTCAAGCTCTATTTCGGTCTGTTTGCGCTCAGTGAGATCCACAAATGTTGCTAAAAGATCGTCTTCAAACGCAACCCCTGAAATTTCCATGGTGCGCACCTCACCATTTTTGCACGTCACCTGATATTCAACGGGCTGAATGTCCTGCCCAAGCTCCGCTGCCTGCTGGACTGCCTCATTCCATGTTTTGATCGTCCAGAGTCGATAGCTCTCGTCTGGGTAGGCAAGATGCCACCATAAATCAATGGTTGGAATATCCGCCAGTGTATAGCCGATTTTTTGGGTAAATCGGTCATTGACGTAGAGTATCTTCCCGTCTTGAGAGACATATTTTAGGGGGATAGGCACTTCTTGCAAAAGTCTGCGAAAACGCGCCTCGCTTTCAGAGGTCGCCTGCTGTTCTTGATGGACGTTATCTAACATCTGACGGAGCTGGCGGGCGAGCGTCCCGATTTCGTCGCCGCGCTCAATTTCTGCTTGTTGGAAGGCGTGGTCACCTTGAGGCTCACTGGCGATGACCATTAAACGGGTAATGCCACGGGTCATGCGTTGCGCCAGTCCGTTGGCAATGAGGATAATCACCAACAAAAGCAACAGCGCAATGCCGATTCCCGCCCATGCCATTTCACGCAAATTTGCATTCGCAGTCTGGCGTGACAGCGCAATACGTACCCAGCCAATGTGACGCGCGCCTGCTTGAATGGGAAATGCCACGTCAATCAGATGGTCTGTATTGACCAAAATTTGCGATGCGGGTGGCCTCTCCAATAAGCTTAGGCTCACCGAATCGTTAAAAAATTGGTCTATATATTCAGGTCGGCTAGAGGCCATAATTTCGCCATGCGTATCTTGTACGACGATAAATTGTAGATCGGAAATACCCTCCGCCCCCCTAACGACTTCTTGTAAACCCACGACATCGTCTGATAACAGCCAAGAGCTACTGCTGAAGGACAAGGCGCGGGCGAGTTTAATGGCACTATTGTTGCCTTGGTTGTAGAGAAAGTTACGATGGTAGGAGTAGAGGAAATAACCTGGCGTGAGGATAACGCTGAGTACCACCAGCGAAAATGACCAAGCCAATTGACGGCGTATGGACTTAGTCCACGCATGGTGCAGTTGCGTAAAAAGGGCGGAGAAGAGATTCATGTGGAGTTTGAAATGCTCAATGTGCCTATTAGAAGGAGAAGTGGGAAGGGAGAAGGGATACTAGGGAAGGGATCAGGGTAAAACCCGAATGGCACTTACTTAAGCTCAAAACCCCCGATGCGGCACGGATTAACATTTTTCACCATCCTCTAAAAGCGGGCTGAACTACCGTTCCTTCCCCTTCAAGGGGAAGGCTAGGATGGGGATGGGTTCGTTCTCTGCACACACCCCCATCCCCACCCCAACCCTCCCCTTGAAGGGGAGGGAGTTTGCCGAT
>JBASWK010000109.1:0-6015 GCA_049276435.1 Gallionella sp.
AAGAAAAATATTATGGCACAACAAAACGCTTTTTAAAATGCCACCATTGATTATTAACAGTATTTAATAAAACAAAGGCTGAAATCAGTGGGTTTTGGTGGGGGGAATGTTAAAGATGGGTTAAGCTGTTAGTCGTTAGTTATTAGTCGCTAGTTAATGCGGTGAGTCTGCTTGATGCTATATTTTTCACAATATATTCAAGCAGATGATAAAAACCTTTCACTCCGCCAACTAAAAACTAATGACTAACAACCCAATACCCAATTATTTGTACGCAACCACTTAAATGTGCAGCCTATCTGGTGGAGCGGCTGTTGTGCGGCTGAGCTTCACGCGGCCCTAGGTTTGGCGTGTGCGGGACGGAAGACTTTGCATTGTTCGGGGTCAGCTTCCAAATACGCGCCTTCGATGAGGTCAATGCAATAGGGAATGGCGGGGAATACGGCTTGTAGGCAATCGTCGATGGCGGAGGGTTTGCCTGGTAGATTGACGATTAAACACGTGCCGCGTATACCTGCGGTTTGGCGTGACAATATCGCCGTGGGCACAAATTTCAGCGACGCGGTACGCATTAACTCGCCGAAACCTGGCAGCATTTTTTGGCACACGGCTTCGGTGGCTTCGGGAGTCACATCGCGCAAAGCGGGACCTGTCCCCCCCGTGGTGACGATTAAGCTGCACCCTTGCTCACACAGTTCAATGAGTGCGGCTTCAATCAGCGGTTGTTCGTCGGGGATCACCCGTGCGACCGCTTCCCATGGGCTGGTGAGTACGCGTTCAAACCAAGCGCGTAGGGCAGGGCCGCCTAAGTCTTGATATTCGCCGCGACTGGCGCGGTCGGAGATGGTCAATATGCCGATGCGGGCGAGGGTCATGTTATTCCTTAAAGCCAAGTTCAGATTGATAGCTCGTGCCGTCCAGCAGTTGCACCGTGACGTGTTCGTTCGCCGCCAAACCGTTGCTATCCGACGGAATCACCAGCAGTCCATCGGCTTTTGCCATCGACAACAGCACGCCGCTGCTTTGCGTGCCTGTGGTATGCGCGACATAACCCATGCCGTCATGGCTCAATTGCACGCGAATAAATTCGGTGCGACCCGCGCGCATTTTGACGGCATGAGCCAAGCGCGCGCTGACGGTGCGGCGATAGCGGCGCGAATATCCCATCATCTGGCGCAACGCGGGGAGGACGAATTCTTCAAAGCACACCATGCTGGATACGGGATTGCCAGGCAGCCCAAAGACTAACGTGGTGTCCGTGCAGCCAAACGCCAGCGGATGACCAGGGCGGATCGCCACCCGCCAGAATTTCATGCTCACGCCCAACTTTTCAATGGTGGGGCGCACATAATCATGCACGCCCACCGACGTGCCGCCCGACACCAACAGCACATCGTATTCCAGTCCGCGCAGTATATAGGCGGCGAGTTCTTCAGGGTCATCCCGTGCAATGCCCAACAACACGGGCGTGATGCCTAGGGCTTGCACTTGCGCCATCAGCGCGTAGCTGTTGGCATCGGGAATTTTATCAGGATCGACGGCCTCGCCCATGCCTTCTAGCTCATTGCCCGTCGATAAAATCGCCACGCGCGGACGGCGATACACACACATTTGACGGGTTTTAGTGGTCGCCAAAACGCCAATGACCCCTGGGGTGATTTCCGTGTCGGCTGCCAAGACGATCTCACCATCCCGCATTTGTTCACCTTGGGGGCGCACATCGTTTCCTGCCCGCACGGTTTTGGCAATTTGCACCGTCACATCCGTCAGCGACTGTGTATCTTCCACCCGTATCACCGCATCCGCCCCTTGCGGCATAGCGGCTCCCGTCATAATGCGGGCGCATTGTCCCGTTTGCACCACTAACTTAGGGCGATCACCCGCTTTGATGTCTTCGATAATGCTCAAGGTCGCGGGCAAATCGCCGCTGCGCACGGCATAACCATCCATCGCCGATACATCGTAAGGCGGCAAATCGCGATTCGCAGATATTTCCTCCGCCAACACCCGCCCCAAGGCTTGTTCCAAACTAACTGTTTCAGGACCTAACCGTGTGATAGACGTTGAGATCACGTGCTGTGCTTCGCTGACGCGTAAATGTTCCATTAGAGATTCCCTATTGCTAACGCCACATCTTGCGGCGTGTCTAAATCGAAAAAACTGTGTCGCACAGGGTCGGCTGCGCGCAGCTCAGATTCCTGCACATAACATACGGCGCACTGGGTAAGCAACGCACGCAGACTGTGTTTCCCTGAGCCATTTAAATTCTCCCGCACCTTATTGACAAGGCGCGTGGCATAAAACGCCGCCAGTGGTTGAGGATGTCCATCCACCACAGGCACAACCGCATCCCATGCTTCATGGCGATACGCAGACAAAGCCTGAACGAGCGACGGCGAAATAAACGGCATATCGCATGCCACCACAAATAACCACGGGGTCGGGGTTTGGGTCATGCCTGCAAGCAACCCCGCCAAAGGACCTGCATGATCCGTATCGTCACAGATTTGCGGCAAGTCACAATCCGTGCGTGGATGGCGCACGCTAACCAGCATGTCAACAAACAAAGGGCGCAAGCTGGACGTGACCCGCTGCAACAGCGTGTACTCACCTAGCAATAAATTCGCCTTATCTTGCCCCATGCGCCGCGATTCCCCGCCCGCTAAAATTAAGGCGGTGCAATTTGAGATAATTGAGTCAGCAGCTTCATTTAGCATGCGACTTCCCTCTCCCGCACGCGGGCGAGGGGAGTAAGGGCAAGACGGCGAAAAATGACTGACACGATTAGGCACAAGAAGTACGGCGAGCCAAGATAAATTGACAAATCCCCGCGATGTCTTCCAGGCCAAAATGCGGCAATTCGGGATAAATTTCGTCCATGTCCGTCACCACGGCAATTAAGCCATCTTCAATCGTACAACGTGGCGGCTTGTCACAGGCGCGGCGGATGACTTCGATTTTGTCGCCTGCTGCGTGCGAGAACCCTTCCGCCAGCACCAAATCGGCTTCGCCCATAAAGCGTGCCGCCAATTGCGCAGGTTCGCGTTCGATGCGCGCATCCGCCACCAATTGCAGCGCGTCGCGCGTCAGCAACATGCTCATGGTCGCCCCCGCCGCTTTGTAGCGATAGCTATCTTTGCCAGGGGTGTCGAGTGCAACGGTGTGATGGGCATGTTTGATGGTGGCGATACGCAGCCCTTGCGCGCTCAACGCTTCGACCAATTTGACCACCAAGGTGGTTTTGCCTGAGCCAGAATGCCCGACGATGCTAAAGACGGCGGGACTCATGGATGCGGGACGACCCATGCGTCCCCTTGTGGCGTGCTTTCCTTTTTCCAAATCGGCACGCGCAATTTCAATTCATCTATCATCCAATGACAAGCCGCGAGAGCGGCAACGCGATGTTCCGCGCCCGCCGCGATAAACACGATATTGTCGCCTGCTGTGACGGTGCAAATACGATGCACGATGCGCGCATCGAGTAGCTCAAATTTGGCGATGGCATCCAGACGCAACTGCTGCATTTCGGACAGTGCCATAGTGCCATAAGCCTCAAATCCAATCGTGGACACTTCCCGACCTTCCGAAAAATCTCGCGCGCAGCCCAGAAAAGTGGCAATGCCGCCCATGCGTTTGGAGCTGGCTTTCAGTGCGGCGATTTCAGCATCTTGCGAAAAATCTTCGGTTTGTAGCCGAACGGCGGCGAAATCAGTCATGTCTATCCTCCCGAAAATTTTGCCATAAAGGTCACTTCGCTCTGGTCGGCCAGCAACATAGCACCATCGCGCACATGTTGACCGTTCACGGCGGTCATGCAAACCAGCGCAAAAGCCTGTGGATAGCGCGCCGCCAACGTGTCGCGCAGCTGCTGCAAACTAAGATTAGGCTGATAGTCCACGCTCAAGGTAGATTGCCCGACGCGATCCGCGACAGGGCCAAAAAATAGCACTTGTATCATGTTATCTGCCCTCGTTGCCACACACCGCTTTTGCCGCCGCGTTTCTCTTCCAATTGCACGAATTCAATCCGCATCCCGCGATCCACCGCTTTACACATATCATAAATGGTCAACAACGCGACATTCACCGCGCACAACGCTTCCATTTCCACGCCCGTTTGCCCGACGCAGCGCACGGTAGCCGTGGCGTGTATGCCCACACACCCTTGTGTATCGGGTTGCTCTAGGGGATCGAACACCAGCTCCACACCTGTTAAGGCAATGCTATGGCACATGGGAATAATGTCAGGCGTATGTTTCGCCGCCATCACCGCCCCCACATCCGCCACGGTCAACACGTCGCCTTTGGCAATGTGTCCCGCACGAATGCGCGCCAAGGTCGCAGGCAGCATACGCAACACGCCACTGGCAATGGCGACGCGTTCGGTATGGGATTTGGCGGACACATCGACCATGCGGGCGCGCCCTGTGTCCGAAAAATGGGTGAATGAATTCATGATTACTTTCTAAAAATAAGCTACTCTCCCGTCAGGGTGGTGCGTTATAGCCTGAGTGCCACAATAATTCAATCCCTCCTTTTCCCCGCAGCCATGAATTTTCAGCGTGCAAACGCCCCCAATACGCCGCCGTAGGTCGAGTTTTAACGCAACGATGTCCTGAAAGTTGGGATAAATCCCGACCTGCGTCAGGGAATTTGGTTCTATACGCCCATGGTGCGCTTAGCCTTTGATTTTTCGTCTAAACCACACCTTGCGAATCCCCCACCCGAACAAGCCAAACACCAGCAGCCAAGGCAGGACAAACGCGGTGGCGGTAATGGCGGTGGCAAATCCTTGTGCTAAATCACCCGAAAATGCGTAGAGAGACGAGCGAACGGGAGTCCACCACGACAGATTTTGCACCGACTCAATGTGGATAGTTAACACCTCAGTCTGCACGCGTTTGAGCAGATGCGCATGTTCCCCCGCGAGGTTTTCAAGATCAGACTGCACTTGCGCCAGCTCTTGGGTGATTTTAATCGCGGCATCAATATCGTTGTTCGCCTTACCGCGCAAGCCTTCCAATTGGGCACGATAGCTGGTCAGCATGGCGAGTTTCTTTTCTGCATCCCCGATGGGCGTAGCCAAATCTTCCACCGTCGTGGATTGATAGGTAATTTCCCCCAATTTCCCCAACGACTCGGTGATCTTTTTAACAAATTCAGGGCGGACACGCAGCTTAATCCTCGCATTGGTTTCTCGCCCCGTGCTTAAGCGCGAATCCAATACCACACAACCCGCATTGGGTAAGGACTGGCAAGTCGCCAAACTCTGCCGATAAATTCCCTCCACTTGGGTTTCACTGGCATCCACGGTCAATGAATGCTCATATGCCAAAAACTGCCGCGCCGAGGGGGCTTGTTGCGAGGATGAAGCAGATTCTTGAAATGCCTCATCCGCACTCGCAGCGGCTGGCAAAGCCTCGCCCAGTTTATTTTTACCACACGCAACCAGTGTAAAAGCCAATAAAAACAAGCAGAAGTAACGTTTCATCATAGGTCTCTCTATTCAAAAACCGCCAAGGACGCGGCTGATTGGACAACGAAAATAACGGCCGTGGTCAGGATGCTCGCAACAGAGATACTTTGCGAAAGGAAGGGGATTGTAGCGGAAAGTGCGGTGTAGGATAGTGGTCAGCGAACGTAAACGGGTGCGATTCAAACTGATGTGGCAAATTTAAACGTCATAGAATTTGCAGCTAAAGCACCAAAATTCCTACCATAAGTCGGGTTTTAATCCGATTAAAAGCTCGATAACGGAAATGTCGGGTTAAAACCCGATCTACGACACATCACTTTGAATCACACCCAAATAGAAAAGGGGAAAATCTCATTCTTAGCGCATGGTGTTAAACTTCTGGGTTCTATGTGATTTACAGTGGGTGAAGCAAGACTCCCTCCCCTTCAAGGCATAGGTATCTACACAACTTTTAACTCATTGAAATTTAATTAAAAATCAGGGGACGTAGGAGCGCAATTTATTGCGCGAAGGGTGTTGCGAGAGGCTATCGCGCAATAA
>JBASWK010000110.1:0-17511 GCA_049276435.1 Gallionella sp.
ATTTTCAACACCTCGTGGATAACGGCAAGAAACCCTTACAAGCCCTGTGCGCCGTCATGCGCAAATTACTACACGCAATCCATGGTATGTTGAAGAACAATATGCCGTTCGATAACACCCGTTTCTACGCTATTCCAGCAGGATGTTTGGAATGAAAAAACATCAAATAAATGCTTGCTTCTGAACAGAGTATCTACGGTAGGAATTTTGATGCTTTAGCTGCAAATTCCATGATGTTTAAATTTGCCACATCACTTTGAATTGCACCCCCGCAAAGATTAGTCCGACGCAATCGCCTAGGACGGCTATAATCTGCCCCCTTGTTTTAAGCTTATTTTTTATGCGTCCTGCCACTCATCCTCCTTCTGAAAAGCCTAATGATTGGCAAACGATACGGTCGTTGCTGCCATATTTGTGGGAGTTTAAAGGGCGGGTCGTTATTGCGATGGTGTTGCTGGTGGCGGCAAAGCTGGCGAACGTTGCCGTGCCGTTGGTGTTAAAGCAAATCATTGATGCGTTAGATAAAACCCACGCGGTGTTGGTGGTGCCGATCTTTTTGATTGTGGGCTATGGCTTGTTGCGCTTGTTTAGCACCTTGTTTGGTGAGTTGCGCGATGCAGTATTTGCTAAAGTAACCCAGCGCGCCATCCGCCGCGTGGCGTTGCAGGTGTTTGAACATTTGCATAGCTTGAGTTTGCGCTTTCATTTGGACAGACAAACGGGCGGCGTGTCGCGAGACATTGAGCGCGGCACCCGTGGCATTAGCTTTTTGCTAAATTTTACCTTGTTCAATATTTTGCCGACTTTGCTGGAAATCGGGCTGGTCGCGTTGATTTTGCTGAAAAAATACGATATGTGGTTTGCTATCATCACCTTTATTACCTTGGTGATTTATATAGCCTTTACCTTGTTTATTACCGAATGGCGCATGGTGGTGCGGCGCACCATGAACGATTTGGATTCCAAGGCGAATACGCGGGCGATTGATAGTTTGTTGAACTATGAAACGGTCAAGTATTTCGGCAATGAGCAGTTTGAAGCTCGTCGCTATGACCGCAATATGGAGAAGTGGGAAACGGCGGCGGTGCAAAATCAAACCTCGCTGGCGATGTTGAATGCGGGACAAAGTGTGATTATCGCCATTGGTATCACGGGGCTGATGTTGTTGGCGGCGCAACAAGTGGTGGCGGGCAAAATGACCTTGGGCGACTTGGTGTTGGTGAATGTGTTTATGTTGCAACTGTATATGCCGCTGCATTTTTTGGGGTTTGTGTATCGGGAAATTCGCCATTCTTTAGCGGATATGGAAAAGATGTTCCGTTTGCTGCATGAACACCGTGAAATCGCAGATGCAGCAGATGCCAAAACGTTGCATGTCGGTACGGCTTCAGTGCGATTTGATCAGGTTGATTTTGGCTATAATCCTGATCGCGAGATTCTCAAAGGCGTGAGTTTTGATATTCCTGCGGGGCATACCATTGCGGTGGTCGGGGCGAGTGGGGCGGGGAAATCCACTTTGTCGCGTTTGCTGTTCCGCTTTTATGATGTCGGGACGGGCAGTATTCAGATTAACGGGCAAGATATTCGCCAAGTGAGTCAAAGTAGCTTGCGTGCCGCCATTGGCATCGTGCCGCAAGATACCGTGTTGTTTAATGACACTATTTATTACAATATCGCCTATGGTCGCCCCAGTGCTTCGCGGGACGAAGTGATTGCGGCGGCACAGGCGGCGCATATTCATGATTTTATTGAGTCTTTGCCACAAGGTTATGATGCTACCGTGGGCGAACGTGGTTTGAAATTATCAGGTGGCGAAAAGCAAAGGGTCGCGATTGCACGTGCGATTTTGAAGAATCCTGCTATATTGATCTTTGATGAAGCGACTTCAGCGTTGGATTCAAAATCTGAAAAAGCCATCCAAGCTGAATTGTTTCAAATTGCCCGTAATCGCACCACGCTGGTCATCGCGCATCGTTTATCCACGGTGGTAGAAGCAGATCAGATTCTGGTGATGGGACATGGACAGATTATTGAACGTGGTACGCATCGAGAATTATTAGAAAAAGCAGGCAGTTACGCGCAATTATGGAATCTTCAGCAGCAGGGCGAGCTGTAAACAACAGGTTGATTCATGTGTGCCACCGCACATGGTGTAAGCCGTGAATTTTAGGGAGAATCACAATGAAAAAAATAATAAAACAAGCTTTGGGTTGCTTAGCCTTATCCATGTGCATCACCAGCGTGTATGCCGACAAAATTCGATTCATAGGGAATGATGGTCCCGCACCCGATCCTGTCACCCTCAAAAAACTGGGATTGGATAGAAAAGCCCCGCCACTACGGATTAAGGTCGTGTCTAAAACGGTCAAATTCGCGGGGAAGTCACCGCAATTGGTTTTTAAATCGCCACAGCGAACGAAAAAACAGGTCGAGCAGGTGGCTCAGCTGCCGCAATTTGACGATAAGCTGCCACAATTGGATTCTAATATCGCTTTGATTTTCGACGAAAAAACCCAAAAGCTGTTGTATCAAAAAAATGCGCGGATGGTGGCACCCATTGCGTCGATTACCAAGTTGATGACCGCGATGGTGGTGTTGGATGCGAATTTGCCCATGAACAAAGCCGTGAGTGTGGAAACAGCCGATATGGATGTCCTCAAAGGGACGCGTTCCCGTCTTAGCGTGGGCATGACTTTTCAGCGCAGTGAACTCTTAAAACTCGCTTTAATGTCTTCGGAAAATCGCGCCGCCGCCGCGTTAGCACGCACCTATCCTGGGGGCAGAAAAGCCGCTATCGCCGCAATGAATGCCAAAGCCAAAGCACTGGGGATGCAAAATACTTATTTTCGCGACCCCACGGGGTTAAATAGCAATAACGTGTCCACTGCGCGAGATTTGGTCAAAATGGTTGCCGCCGCCCGTAGATATGCGACGATACGTCGATTTACCACCACTTCTAGCCACATCGTCAATGCGAAAGCGGGCAAAGAGTTGATGTTTAACAATACCAACCCATTAGTGCGTAGTGATTCTTGGGACATCGGCGTGAGTAAAACAGGTTTTATCAACGAAGCAGGACGTTGTTTAGTGATGGAAGCGCGTATCAACAAACGTCCCGTGATTATTGTACTGCTAGATTCCCAAGGAAAAACCGCTCGTATTGAAGATGCCAGACGCATTAAAAGATGGATGGAAGCAAGTGCTGCTACGCTCTACGGCAAAACGGTGTCAGTGTAGGCGGATTGCAGCAGCCCAAGGGTGCGTGCAACGCGCCCCTACCACGTAGCCCGTATGCAATACGGGAATTAGGTGTGGCAAACCCGCCCTGTCACCTTACGGATCCGCAATGCTCATTTTGACCGTTAAAGTGAACTCCTCCGTCAAGACAATTTAGCATCGAATTTAAGATGGTCGCCTGATGTTTGCAGCGGGACGACGTCGCCTCGTTTTTCAGTTGTAATTTCTAATTTGGTTACAGTCGCAAGGTCAAATCGCGTGACTGCGTGAAATCCAGAACCACGTCAAACGCTGTGATCACGTCAATTTCAATCAGCCCTGCGTTTATCCCTCATCATAATTACGTGTTAGATGGTGATTTTTATGGCTAAATTTGTTGTCGCCGCGTTTTTGTCCACAATCTTTGCGCCGCTTTGTTTGCGCTATGTGACATACAGCGGTAGTTGAATTTCATTTTTCCGCATTTGACGGTTTTGGAGAATGCCATAAAGGCGAGGATTTTGGCCATTTCGACCCCATCACACCAGTGTTCAGGAACGCGGTTGACCGCTTCTTTGTTGGGCATTTCCCGTAGATAATTAAACAACACTTTCAGGCGATAAGTACCTGAGTATAAATATCGTGTAGTCAGATACTTACTGGACAGGCAACCCCCTCTCATCGGAAAAGTGCTGACCACGCTCAAAACCAATGTGCAAATAAAGTTCCCGTTGCCCAGATTCGTCGCCAGCAAATGCAACATCGTTCACTTGCCAAGGAGATTGTAGGCCTAACGCATGCTAAATAAAGCTGTACTACTCATGCTTGAGTTATCGCATTTCCCACTGCAAATCACATAGCTCCACTTAATTTATATGCAGCGGCTCTGACATTTCTCAATCTGAGTCCAAGTATTCTCCTTGCGGATGCAAATGTAGATAGATACAGATTAAGCCGCGAAGCAATCGTGCAACATATTGTTATATAATCATATTGTTATATAATGATTTCGGTTTAAGCACGCCCACGGTTAACGAATGAGCTGGTTTGGTAGCTGAGTGTCCTTGCCTATTACCTCTGAAAGTTTCTGCTGCAAAGTTTCCGCAGAACGAGAAGTTGCCACGCCACACATATACAAAAGAATATCGCGGCATAACACATGGTGCTTTGGCTCTATCGTTCCGCGATGCGACCAAATAGTTCCTGCGAATGGAGCCTCGTCAAGGTTTCGGGGCAATTGTTTCACTAACTCAAGCCAGTCGGGTATTTTCTGTTTGAGCAACATGGCCACCTCGGTCATCAATGTCAGACCAATTGGGCGAAAATAGATGCTCCCTCCAGAATCATGACGAGCCTTCTGGCATATTTTGGCTGGGTCGCTAGCCGTGAAATAATCATTTAGCGTCGGCTCAACAACGGCAAGCTGCTCAAAATATTCGGCTGCGATCTTATAGAGCTTGTCCAGTTCAATATCAGTCGGTCTGTTAAATTCAAGTTCTTTCTTTTTCGCCCCCGTCTGCGCTAAGAAAAGGATTTTCAGTACATCATATAAGTTGCCTATCGTCGTAAGTGCAACACCATCGTCCCTGCCAATATTATTGGTGTGATGCATGGCGATACGCGGTGATTTGAATGACGGATGTCCCTCAACCAATCTACGCGCCACAATAGCCATTACGTCATTTTCATCCAAGGCGATGCGCTCCTTTTTGGAGACAGGAACGGCGGTCTTGTTCAACGTTGTAAACAACCTTCTAGTGCGCTCCACGTGGTCGGTACGGTGAGCGATAAAAAGTACAGATACCAAGTCCGAGGTCATAAAAAGTTGCTCTTTAGGTGCGCCATCTTTTTCGTTCATTTCTACAAGGCGTTTCATACCCGCAAGCCGATGCTGACCGTCAACAGCAAACAACTTCTCCTCGCCAGACATTTGGAGAACACCCAAGCTATGCGCTGCTTCACCCAATAATGGAGCCTCGTCTTTCGGTTGACTCACGTTGAGAGGAACCCATTGCGGTGCCCCTCCGTATACAGCTATAACTAAAGAATTGAAGAATCTTTCCTTTTCGTTTTGAAGATAGCTGGCTATGTCGAGCGCCCGTCCACCGTGCGGACCACCTTTCAATTCGCGTTGAATTAGCTCGGACAGCTCCTTATTGGTATGAATCTCATTGGCAAACGCGACACGTTTAGCTAGTTCTGTTAACGGAACAACCGCACTATAGTAAGTCCAGTCACCAAAAGTGCCCCGTAACGCAGGCAGCGCAAGGGAGGAACAAGATGGATTTATGTTGTTAGAAGGCATGGCTTGGACTCAAATAGGTGGCGGGGTAAGTTCGGTCTGTGAATGGGGGACGAAATGCACCGAGTAAATTTGTTTCGAGGTTTACTAATTCTGACTTGCGGCCTGGCAATGGTGTATAGAAAAATTCTAAATGATTATCCCATGCGTTAAGTAACCAAAATAGCTTTGGTCGGCGGGAGTGCGCCTTGTCAAAAAAATAGCTACCAAAGCGATCCCTTAAGGTATTGTTGCTATCTCCGTCGCCTGCTTGCCCTATATACATGACCCATCCGTGCGCAGGCAAGCCAAGGTAAGGAATGCGAGCTACGAACGCATATAACCCAGGCTCTTGCGGCACATACTGCTTTTGACTTGGCTCAAACTTGACCGAACTCCAAGAGAGAGGTGGTGCAATATCGGCGAGATGCCAGTGGGTAGGGCAAACAATAAAGTTAACCGAGTATTCTTGGTTATCAATCATTGCCGCCCCTGCGGGATCATTACGAAGCTTATCGCGCCAACTCATTTTCACCTCTAGGTTTGTTCATCACTTTTTCTAAAACGCCTTAATCTTAACCTGTTTCATTTCCTTCAACGTCATGAATACTCCAGACGGAAGCGAAGCAAAGTTTGCTTTGCCTCGGAACATATTTTGGAGAACTTTAGTCGCCACGGCGTTGGTATTAAAACAAATAGGCAGCCCGATATTTTCCAAATAGTCGTCGCTCTTGCCGTCATAGTCATCGGGACTTTGCGATGCCAGAGTGACCACCAAGCCTTTGGAACGATGCAAACGGATGTTGTCACTCAACGCATCGTGTTTTGAAGCGAGCAGATGTCGCGCCTCATCCACAGCAAGAACCAGACGGATAGCACGATGCTCTTCACTGTCCTGTGGTGCTTCTGATGAGCGCTTCATATAGGTGTTCAACGCATCCATCAATAAGAAAACCGCCAAATTTTTAATAGTGTCATGAGCATGTGCGAATGTAATAATCCAACTTTGAGAGAAAAATTGTTGTGGTGAAAAGTCTGGTCTAAAAATTTTGTACTGTGTCAGGTCGTTAATGGTGGATATTACGCTATCCACTTTCAAATCATTTTCTTCATAATGCTGACTAAGACAAGCGCGCACTTGCTCTAGTGTTATTTTTTTCTGCGACGAAAACAGCGGCTTTAAGGATTCCCGAAGATTGTCCAGTTGTTTTGGTCCCAACTTGCTTTGTATCACGCTGGAGAAAGAATCCCGAAAGCCCATCACTGCGTCAGTAGCGATTTCATCATTTTGGTTGGAGTCATAAAACATATCCAGCGGAATGCCGTCCTCTGGAACACGCAAGATTTTTGCTCCCAATACATCAATCAGCGCAGCATCATTGGCTAAGTCCCCCTTACCCAAATCTAGCAGAATCACAGGCGCGGAAGTTTGCGCATGAATCTGTTTCAGCACTTCTTTCATGATGCGGGTTTTCCCTGAACCAGACTGCCCCATAATCGCCATGTGTGGAGAAGTACCAACGCCATTCACCAGACGCTTGTACTGTTCGTGCGGAGCATCAACACCCTTACCCAAATCAACATACACGGCCTTTGCCATGCCAGAAAATCCCATACCATCATGGTGCATTTCACTGAACTTTCCCTGCTTCGCAACGGTATCAGGCAGCATAGCTCGCCGATGGATCAATATTTCCCAAAATTTTCTTGGGTCTTCCCCTGCTTCTTTCCAATCATTCAATAAAAGCATAATGCCTCGATGCCAATGCCGCCTGACTGCAATTTGCAGAGAGGCAATCGAGAGTTCGGGCTTAAGGTTATGTGCTTTGATATTCGTTATGAGCATACCCACCCACAATGGGTATTCGTCCAGCCCAAACAACAAATCACCTTTGATCGTTTTGCCTTGTGCATCTACGTGTTGCGTGGGGAAAGTTGATTCGCCCAGTGAACGTCCAATGGCAAGTCTGGCTATGCGATAACGCACAGAAAGTCCCAATTTACCTTTCAGCATCTCGGTAATTTTATCGGCTTCTGCACTCGTCTGGAAATTTGAAACCAGTACGTTTTCTAAACTGATGTCACTCATTATTGGCCTCCGAAGTAGGCGTTTTTGGTCGCGACTGTCATGCCGACACCATTGCCGATTTGCTGGTGTGAAAGCAGATATGACTGCGCGATGCAGCTTTTTAACTCACTGTAAACTTGCGCATCAATTTCTTTATCCTGACTTAGCAAAAACACCTGTCGGGTCTTATCAGAAATCCAAAAATTCAGAATGTTCTTGCGGTGGTTACTGTCCAAGCGCGCCAATGGTGTGTCCACTACTAATGGAGCCTTGATGCCAGAAATTTCGGCAAGCCCCGCAAGAAGGGATGTGGCGAATAACTGGTCTTCACCCGCAGACTTATCAAAGGTAATCTCATCGCCTTCAAAGCTGATGAGGCGGGATTTCCCTGTCTCATCAATTTCAATGCGTGCAACCTGCTTCTTGTGTGAAAGTTGCTGAAACACGCTGGTCATGGCGTTTGCCAAGCGGTTGGTCTTGAGTGTGTAGAGGCTGGGTATCAGGTCTTCAATCAACTTGCATACTCGTTCGGCACGTGCCACATCCGACTTTACTGGATTAGCTTTCAAGAACTTTTCATGTTCACGTTGATAATTGGAGCGTTCGTTGTTAATGTTGGTTTGGAGCGTTGAAACTTGCTTTTCGATTGCGCCTAGATCGTATTGCTTCTGGTCAATCTTGCCATTGATTGAATCCATGTCGGTTTTAATTGCGACTAATGTTCCATCACGGTCAATACCTTCAATTTTGGTATAACGGTTACGGAGATTGCGAATTTTCTCATGCAGGTTATCCCGCCGCTCCAAAAGACCAAGGATGTCCTGAGCACCGATGCTCAGATCTTCCATCATGCCGATGACCTGCTGACGCTTAGCACCATGAATATAATCATGAACAATCTCTTCTGCACAGCCATCAGGTAATGGGTAAAACAAGCTCTCCCAAGCTGTTTCCAGTCGCCGTTTCGCCGTAGTGTATTGTTCACTGGAAAGATCAGGATTAAACACGGGGGCATCTTCCGCGAAAAAACGTGAAACAAACTTTTCTTTATCTGGCTCCAAACTGTTCTTGCGGGTGTCCCACTTGATGCGCTCTTCTATTGACCGATAAACTTGTGCTGTCTGTGCCAATCCAGATTTTTCTGGCTCGGTCGGTGTTCAGGTAGCAGCCACGAAAAATCGAGCTGCTTTGATTGATATGTCATCAGTCCTGTCTGATTGGGTGCCTGCTCAGCAAATTTACCGCACGCAACTACTATCTCGAAGCTTTGATCTATCGACCAAAGCCCTTGGTCAAATGCCCAGTGATGATTACGGCATAACGCCATACCATTTGTAATGTCGTCGTTCTTACTTTGCGCAAACTGGTGAATATGTGCCGCCTCGACTAGCGTAATTCCAGATGGCAGCAGTATCTTGACTTCGCAAAGTGCGCAGGAATAGTGATAAAGCGGTACGATTTGGAGTCGAAATTTGATGTCTCTACCCTGTCTGACATCTTCATCTCTTGATAAAGTTGGCATCGAGTCGCCGTCTAAATCGAAATCACTTGAATTCAAACCCAGCATAGCAAGGAGCTTGGTTTTCTCGTCTGGGAAAAACCAGCTGCCTGCAATCAGGGTTTTTCGAGCCGCATTGCGATGGTCATTGCTCTGCATCAACCTGAAAAATTCTTCAGGAAGTTCGGCGTGTGAAATGACCTTGTTTAGTAGTTCCACAGATGTCGGGCGGATGCTGCCAAGAGCAGCTTCTAACCCTGGGACAGCAACGTGCTTGAGGAACCCATCACTTTGAAGGTGGAAGAAAGGTAATTCGGCACGACCAACTGATCTACCTCGAGAGCTAACAACTTCCCAATAACCCAAGAAGCGAAAAGCAAGTTCAGGCGTTAGTCTTACAATGCTTGAGATGATGCTGCCCTCCTCTATTTGGTCAAGGATTGCAAGCAGAAGAAGTGGTTTGTGTGGTGCTGGACTCTTTGAAGCCCTGTCAACTCGCAGCTTTGCGAGCCTATTAAGCCAATTGTTAAGCATGCTCTACAGATTGTTGCAAATACTGGGGACTGACTTTTTGAAACAGTTCCTCAGCCCATACGGCTTCGATTATGTCGATCTCTTCCTTGCTGATAAGCTGGTCGCCAAATTCCTTTTCTGTATCGCGCAAGCGATCAAGAATCATCTTGCGCGCCTGAATGGTAAATGGCCCTGGAATATGCTTGCCTGTTAGTACATCAAATTGCATCCGACCATTTCTGCGTTCCACTTGTCGGTATTCGGGTTTGTTGCGAATGACTTTGAGCCAATCACGAAAATCCACTAATGCTTTGAAGTGGTGATTGCCGACATCAATGAATCCTTGTAGGCTTTTATCTTTTTCAACTACGGTACATGTCCAGCAACCAAAACGGCTTGAAGATGTACCGCAACCTGGTGCTTCCTCCTTGGAAAGTATCACGGGACACTCTCCACCACCCGCATCACGATAAAGTTTAATGAGGTCACTATGTGTCCCGCCCCAAGGTGGAGGAAATTCACTGAGTATTTCCCATACATCATCCAGCTTAATATCAACAATGGGGCGATAAACGTATGCTCCAGGTAGTTCAGCATGGGGTGTTAAATTCGAGTTTTCCAAGTTCTGAAATTTATCAATGGAATTGCGGCGCGAATTGCTTTCATCCTTGCGCACACCAAGTACGACAATAGCCGCACCATGCTTTGAAACATTATTAAGAATATAGCTGCTTGTTGGCTGGATTTTCAGCCGATCAGTACACCAGCGCATGGACTGATTCGGACTAGGATACCCTTTGCCGATAAGCAGCGACCAAAATGTTTGTTCAGGCTCAGGCTTTGTTGTCACAACGGTAATGGGAAGCCCCAAGTTTTTGGCTGCATCCTCGACCTGTCGTTGCACCTTATTCATGTGTGCAATAACCATTGGGCTTTCGACTAGGGTGTCGTTAGAGACCAAATGCACTTCTCGTGTGCGGGCATACGGCGGCACTGCCAGTATCGCCTCTAATACCGCTTGAGCGACAAGAGTACTATCTTTCCCGCCAGAAAATCCAATAATCCAAGGATAACGCTGCTCCTCTGACAGATATTCCGCCTTTACTTCAGCAACGATTTTCTCCCACAGAGTAACTATTTCAGGTTGATGTGTATATGCAAATTTCATGTCTTATATTCTACAGTGATTTAGATGTTTGGAGCTTCATAAAATTGACCTGCCAGAGACATACTGATCGTGGAAGGCATAGTGCAGTTGATGCACTAGGAGAATGGTAAGAGTTAACTTTTTTGAGTACCTGACGCACCCGACGACTCGACGCCGCCAGAATTGCAGGTTTTCAGATTCGCAGCATTTCAGCCACAACCCTTAGCACCCCCAATAGTTTGCTGTCTGGTGAAGCCTCTACCCACCCACGGATTTTCTCTGCCCCGATGCCTTATGCAGTAAGGCTTTCAATGCCAACCTGCGAACTTTTCGGGATTTTCTACTCCGAAAAATAAAAAGCACCTAGTCATTTCTGACTAAGTGCTTGAATTTTTTGGCTCCCCGACCTGGACTCGAACCAGGGACCTGCGGATTAACAGTCCGTCGCTCTACCGACTGAGCTATCAGGGAATTGACAAGCCGCCATTATAGGCATGAGAGGCACTTTGGTCAACTACTATGCGCAATTTTTTAACGAGACGGGATGATTTAGTCTATTTTTACGCCATCGCGCGCGCAATCTGCCCAATTATTAGGCGTTTCGTACAGTCGAACGCGTTCTAAACGCAATTGATTGCCGTATAAATCCTGATAGGCGGGGTTGAGGATGTCAAAGGCTTGTTGGGCGAGGTTTTCGGCGGTGGGAATGACATCGAGGATGACGGTTTTGTGATTCGGCAAGCTTGCCAGAAAGTCGCACACGACCTGATCGCCGCGATAAACCAAAAAAGCGTGATCCCACACATCGACAATATGGGCTTTGGCGATGTGTTTTACATCGGAAAAATCCATGACCATGCCTTGTTCGGACTGTCCTTCTGTGCGGATAACTTCGCCAGACAAGGTAATTTCAATGGCGTAGCGATGCCCGTGCAAGTGTTTGCATTGGCTGGTGTGATTGGGAATGCGATGTCCCGCATCAAATTCTAGGCGGCGAGTGATGTACATAATGAGTCTGTCTATAAAAGTGGCGCGGATTATAGCGGGGTTGGCGGTGCGAGAGTAGAAGAAGGTAGGTGTTTGTTTTGCGTTGGGTATTTGGTTTGCAAAGTTGCCCGTGCAGTGCAAGAATGCGAGTCACTTGAACCCCTACCCTTTCAGGAGAATATCATGTCATTTAAACGTCGAGTCGTGCTAACCAGCCTGCTATTAGCTTTAAGCCATCCCGTTGCGGCGGAAACAGAAGAAGTGCGCAGCACCTTGCAAGATCAACAACAGGTGGCGGTGACGATTTACAACAGTAATCTGGCACTGGTTAAAGATCAGCGCAGAATTCATTTGAATGGCGGCGCGAATTTGCTGGCATTTCGCGATGTCAGCGCACATATTCGCCCCGAAACGGCGTTGTTGCGCAGCTTGACCTCAGTCGGTTCGTTGAAGGTGGTGGAGCAGAATTTCGATTTTGATTTACTCACGCCACAAGCATTGCTGGAAAAATATGTGGGTAAAACCGTGACGGTGATACGCACGCATCCGACTACAGGTGCGGAAAGCAGCGAAACGGCGCAAGTGTTGGCGGCGAATAATGGCGTGGTATTGCAGATCGGGAATCGCATAGAAACGGGTATTCCAGGACGGATTGTTTATGGCGATGTGCCGAAAAACCTGCGTGATCGTCCCACGTTGGTGATGCAATTGGATAATCAAGGCGCGAGACAACAGGATGTGGAATTGAGTTATCTGACCAGTGGCTTGAGCTGGCGGGCGGATTATGTGGCGGAACTGAATGCCACGGATGACAAGTTGGATTTGTCGGGCTGGGTGACGCTGACCAATGCTAGCGGCGCAGCTTACCGCAATGCCAAGCTGCAATTGGTGGCGGGCGATGTCAATGAAGTACAACAAGAACGCTTTGCCGCCGCACCCGTGATGGCGATGGCAATGAGGGATGGCGGCATGCAAAAAATGCGCGAAGAAAGTTTGTTGGAATACCATTTGTACACACTGGATCGCCCCACCACCATTGCCGAACAGCAAACCAAGCAAGTCGCTTTATTGTCCGCCTCCTCCGTGCCCGTGCGTAAGGAATTGCTGTTGCAAGGTTCGGATTATTACTACCAAAGCAGCTACGGCGATTTGGGGCAAAAGATGAAGTTAGGCGTATTTGTTGAATTCGATAACCGCGAAGCCAGCCGCTTGGGTATCCCGTTGCCCAAAGGCGTGGTGCGGGTTTATAAGAAAGATGGCAGCGGTAATGCGCAATTTGTGGGCGAAGATCGTATTGACCATACCCCTAAAAACGAAAAAGTGCGCTTGAAATTGGGTGAAGCATTTGATGTGACCGCCGATAAGAAACAAACCGACTTCAAAAGGATAGACAGCAAAAACAATGGCATTTACGAAACCGCGTATGAAATCGTGCTGAAAAATGCCAAATCAGAAGCCGTGATGGTGACGGTGCGAGAACCGATTCCTGCGGATTGGAAAATGTTGCGCCACAGCCATCCTTATGAAAAGGCCACCAGCAACACGGCCGTTTGGCGGATTAGCATACCCGCCGAAAGTCGCACAACATTGAGTTATCGGGTGTTGGTGAAGTATTAAAGAATAGTGAAGGGATGACAGCAATTCTCATTTTGACCGTGGGTACGAATTCATTCGTACGGTTTCTCGTGAATAAGGCAAGTTTTGTCGCGTTTTTCGCCCTTTCGGGCGATGTACGAATAAATTCGTACCCACAAAACCCCACTGTTTAGTCAAAATGAGAATTGCTGAAGGGATGAGGGAGAAGGGTGAAGCCTCGCCTCTCTATGTTAGAAATAGTGGTTTTTCTCTTCACCCTTCCCTCTTCTCTCTTCACCATAAAAGGTCTGTTAGCCATTCCTTTCTCCTTAAGTTTGGCAGATTGAACCGCTTAGATAAAATGGACGATTTACCAGCCCCGCGTGGATGCGTATAATCCGCGCTTTGCCGAGGTGGTTCAACATGCGCATTATTCAAAAAGCATTAACCTTTGACGACGTTTTGCTCGTCCCTGCTTATTCCAATGTTTTGCCACGTGATGTCACGCTGCGCACGCAACTTACACGCAACATCAAACTGAACATCCCCGTCATCTCTGCGGCGATGGACACTGTCACGGAAGCGCGCTTGGCGATTGCCTTGGCGCAAGAGGGCGGCATTGGGATTATCCACAAAAACATGACCTCTCATGCCCAAGCAGCACAAGTGGCGAAGGTCAAACGCTTTGAAAGCGGTGTGTTGAAAGACCCCATCACCATTTCGCCTGACATGTCGGTGCGCAATGTACTGAGCTTGACCCGCCAGCATAAAATTTCAGGCTTACCCGTGGTGCAAGGTAAAAAACTGATCGGGATAGTCACCAACCGTGATTTGCGTTTTGAAAGCAATCTGGATCAACCCGTGCGCAACATCATGACCTCCGCTGAACAGCTGATTACGGTCAAAGAAAACACCAGCCGTGAAGATGCGCGCAACTTGATGCACCAGCATCGCATTGAACGCGTGTTGGTGGTGAATGATGCGTTTGAGCTGCGAGGCTTAATGACCGTCAAAGATATTTTGAAATCCAATGAACATCCCTTGGCGTGCAAAGATGTGCTGGGGCATCTGCGCGTCGGCGCGGCAGTGGGCGTGGGCGAAGGCACGGAAGAGCGCGTGGCATTTTTGGCAGAAGCAGGCGTGGATGTCATCGTGGTGGATACCGCACACGGACATTCCCAAGGCGTGTTAGATCGCGTCAAATGGGTCAAGCACAATTACCCCCACATTGAAGTCATCGGCGGCAATATTGCCACCGCAGCGGCGGCATTGGCATTGGTCGATCACGGTGCGGATGGGGTAAAAGTCGGCATCGGTCCTGGTTCGATTTGCACTACCCGCATCGTCGCGGGTGTGGGCGTACCCCAAATTGCCGCGATTCAAAATGTGGCGAATGCTTTGGCAGGCACGGGCGTACCCTTGATTGCCGACGGCGGGATTCGTTATTCGGGCGACATCGCCAAAGCCATTGCCGCTGGCGCGCACGCGGTCATGTTGGGCGGCTTGTTTGCGGGTACAGAAGAAGCTCCTGGCGAAATTGAGTTATATCAAGGTCGTTCGTACAAGTCGTATCGCGGCATGGGCAGCTTGGGCGCGATGCAACAAGGCTCTAGTGACCGCTACTTCCAAGAAAACGAAGCCAATCACGACAAACTGGTACCCGAAGGTGTGGAAGGTCGCGTACCCTACAAAGGCAGTGCGTTGGCCGTCATTCACCAGTTGATGGGCGGACTGCGCGCCAGCATGGGCTACCTCGGCTGTGCCACCATCGCCGACACCCACGAAAAAGCCGAATTCGTCGAAATCACGTCGTCAGGCATTCGTGAGTCACACGTGCATGATGTGCAGATCACCAAGGAAGCACCGAATTACCATATTGATTAGTTGTTTTTAGTCGTTAGCTATTAGTCGTTAGTCGTTAGTTAAGGCGTGCGGACGCTAGATTTATGACTTTTAACTAGCAACTAACGACTAACAACCAGAAACTAACGACTAAAAAAATGGCAGGCTATCGTGATCTGAAGGTTTGGCAAACGGCGATGTGGTTGGCTGAAGAAGCATATCGCCTGACTGTCAGCTTTCCTAAACACGAGGTTTATGGTCTCGCGAGTCAATTACAACGCTCGGCTGTGTCTGTGCCATCGAATATTGCCGAAGGTCACGGGCGGAATTCCAACAGGGAGTTCTATCATTTCTTAGGAATTGCCTTAGGTTCTTTAGCTGAACTAGAAACGCAAATCATGTTAGCGCAACGATTGAATTACCTCACCGAAACCGAATTGATCCCCGTGCTACACAAATCAGATGAATTAGGCAAAATGCTCAAAAACCTGCAAAAATCCCTCAACACAAACTTATGACTAGCTAAGATCGTCTACACACTAGAAACCACCAACTAGCGACTAACGACTAACGACTAGCAACTAACGACTAACGACCAAAACCATGACTACCTCCAGCAAAATCCTTATCCTAGACTTCGGTTCTCAATACACCCAACTGATTGCGCGCCGTGTGCGCGAGGCGCAGGTTTACTGCGAGCTGCATCCTTGCGATGTCGATGCAGCTTTCATTCGCGACTTTCAACCCAGCGGCATTATCTTATCGGGCGGGCCAAATTCTGTGACCGAAGGCGATACGCCGCGTGCGCCGCAGATCGTATTTGAACTCGGCGTGCCTGTTTTGGGCGTGTGCTACGGGATGCAAACCATGGCGGCGCAATTGGGCGGTGCGGTGGAAACAGGCACGGTGCGGGAATTTGGCTATGCCGAAGTGCGCGCTCAAGGGCATTCCGCGCTGTTCCGCGACATTCAAGACCGCAGCAATGCGCAAGGTCACGGCTTGATGGACGTGTGGATGAGCCACGGCGACAAAGTGACCGCCCTGCCTGCGGGCTTTAGCGTCATCGCCAGCAACCCCACCACGCCCATCGCCGCGATGGCAGATGAAGCGCGCCGTTTTTACGCGGTGCAATTCCACCCCGAAGTGACCCATACCCACCAAGGCAAGGCGATGTTGAGCCGCTTTGTGCACGAAATTTGCGGCTGCGGACAAGATTGGAATATGCCGAATTACATCGACGTAGCCGTCGCCAAAATCCGCGCCCAAGTCGGCACGGACGAAGTGATTTTGGGCTTGTCGGGCGGGGTGGATTCCTCCGTCGCGGCGGTGTTGTTGCACCGCGCCATTGGCGACCAACTCACCTGCGTGTTTGTCGATAACGGCTTGCTGCGCTTGAACGAAGCCGAGCAAGTGATGCAAACCTTCACCGACCATTTGGGCGTAAAAGTCATTCACGTCGATGCCAGCGGCGAGTTTTTGGGCTTCTTGAAAGGCGTTTCCGATCCCGAACAAAAACGTAAAATCATCGGGCGTGAATTCGTCGAAGTGTTCCAGCGCGAAGCCAAAAAATTACCGCAGGCCAAATGGTTGGCGCAAGGCACGATTTACCCCGACGTAATCGAATCCGCTGGCGGCAAAAACAAAAAAGCCCACACCATCAAATCGCACCACAACGTCGGCGGCTTGCCCGAATCCTTGCATCTGAAATTGCTCGAACCGCTGCGCGAATTGTTCAAAGACGAAGTGCGCGAACTCGGCGTGGCTTTGGGGCTTGCGCCTGAAATGGTCTATCGCCACCCCTTCCCTGGCCCTGGTCTAGGCGTGCGCATCTTGGGCGAAGTCAAACGCGAATACGCCGACTTGCTACGCCGTGCTGACGCAATTTTCATCGAAGAACTGCGCAACACCCGCGATGCCAACGGCAAAAGCTGGTACGAACTCACCTCCCAAGCCTTCGCCGTGTTCCTGCCCGTCAAATCCGTGGGCGTGATGGGCGACGGTCGCACCTACGAATGGGTGGTCGCCTTGCGCGCCGTGCAAACCCAAGACTTTATGACCGCGCACTGGGCAGAATTGCCGCATAGCCTACTCGGCAAAGTCAGCAACCGCATCATCAACGAAGTCCGAGGCATCAACCGCGTAGTGTATGACATTTCAGGCAAACCACCTGCAACGATTGAGTGGGAGTAAGGGCAGGGAAGGGTAAAGGGAGAAGAGGGAAGGGTCGCGTTTGTAGATACTGTTATCCCCGTCAAGCCAAATGTAGTGCTGGATCGAATTTTTTACCTGATTTCAGCACACCAAATGCGACGTGAATCAGTTTACGCATCATTGCGCCGATAATCAGTTTGGCGGGCTTGCCAGCGGCGGCGAGGCGTTCTCGG
>JBASWK010000111.1:0-2222 GCA_049276435.1 Gallionella sp.
ACCATTTATTCAATATACTTTTTTACACTTGAACGATTATTTGCAACACTGGCCTCAAAATTCCTGGCTATAATTTGCCCCATCGGGTGGGAAGATACATATCAATCCCCTATACCAGACCTCCACATTTCCCAGCGGCGGTTCAGTCCAACAAGGTTTATCTGCCGCGTATGAGTTCATCGACATATCCAAGTGTAACTGCGCGGCAGATAAACGCTATTCGTTAGCCACCATGAAAATCGTTGCCACATTACTCGTAATCGCATTAGCTGCCCCTTTCGCCCAGGCGTCAGAATCGCTATGCCAGAAGGGTGAAGTTGACTTTTTCTCTTGCCAGACACAGGTCAACGGAAAAGTCATTTCCATTTGCGGGAACATCGAAAACTTCGAAATCAATGACGATAGCTGGCTTCAATACCGCTTTGGCAAGCCTCGCGCTGTGGAACTCGTTTATCCACACGAAAAAATCGGATCAATATCAAAATTTGAAGGAAACAACTTCAGTAAATACAACGTTGTTGATCTTCGATTCATCAACAAGAAAACACTATATAGCGTCTCAATAGCAGGCCCCTACAGCGGCGAGGATGCCAATAAACGCTCCCGTTTCTCTGGCGGCATCTCCGTTGAAGTTGCCAAGTCCAAGCCTGTCAATATTGATTGCGTCGATTCAACAAGTGTTCGAAAGCAATACAGTCAATTTGCTCGTCTAAACGACTCATTGCGCTACAAAAATGGCGAAACAGACATATCCTTTCATTTTTACAATCATGTCTCCAAATAGCTCAGTGGTGGCTAACCCAGCGCTCAACCTCGCTCCTTTCAGTCGCTGGACGCTGCGCGATAAAGCCGCGCAGCGCCAGTTAGCTCTACGTTAGGGAATAGATTATGCGAAAACTTATAAGTTTATTGATGATATATCTTCCGTTGGCAGCGAATTCTGCTGAATATGACGTTGCTCATTTTTCTAACCAAAGATTTAGAATATCCATATTCCATGATCAAGGGCATACAGTCGTTTATACAAAATTTATTAATGGAGAAGCAGACCTTGCTTCATGGGAAATACATGAATACCCTTTTGAAGAGGAATGCAAGTTCAAAGGAAATGTCGATTGGCCAACTCCAAGTTACATTATCTGCCACAAAAATGGACGCACCCCTTTGGCGGGCACCACATACAAACTTACTCAATATAAAAAGCCAAAGACCGCGCCAAGGAGCGAATGCGAGCCAGATGATCAGGCTGGAATAGGGGTAAGGTATATTTGTATCAAAGGATGTGAGAAACCCATGGTTCCAAAGTATCTAGAGGCATTCGGTGGAATGTGCTGATGATTGTTACAAAGCCCCTAACACGACATTCAACCCAGACTCCGCAAAAGCGCGGAGCTGGTTAATTTTACGTTAGCCCATAAAATCATGTTGATAGTTGCGGCCTTAATAATTGCAATCTTGGTGCTAGTCGCATTTTCCTTTGCTCTAGTGAAGTTATACAAAGGAGGTTGCTTCAAAACCATCGTTGTAATTCTTTTGTCGCCATTCTTTGCATATGAAGCATTTCAGTACTATTGGTACGCTTTAGTTTTACCTCCTCAAATCCAAATAACCTATCCAGTCTCAATCGGTGATGAATCACATTTTCGAGAAGGTTGTGGCGTTGCTGTGTTCAAAGTGTCTGACAAGACAATAGAAGCCATTCAAAAAGACGGATTAAAGTTTTTTGATGGCGCGACACAAGGCAGAGGGTATCCAAAACCCAGCGAGCCGTTGTACGGCTATCACACCTACGAAATCTGGAAAGAAACTCCTGTCCCTTTTGGCTGGGTAAGTGAGGGTACTTGGTTCATGTGTTCTGTAATTCGACCTGATGTAGCCAGAGAAATAGTAAAAGCAGCGAAGCTGTCTGGTTCTTTTTATACAATCAAACCAGAAGGGCAATTACTTGTAATCCCGTCATTGGGCTACGTAGTATTTTCGTATTATGGCTAACGAATAAGGTTAGGTCGTGATCACGGAGCGAGCCACGACCTGAACCGTTTGTTGGACAAGCCTAGCGATGCAGTGGCGTAAGGTGGATAAGCGCAGCGCATCCACCATTTATTCAATATACTTTTTTACACTTGAACGATTATTTGCAACACTGGCCTCAAAATTCCTGGCTATAATTTGCCCCATCGGGTGGGAAGATACATATCAATCCCCTATACCAGACCTCCACA
>JBASWK010000112.1:0-1741 GCA_049276435.1 Gallionella sp.
CAATGCGGGCTGTCGGTTAAACCGTGCCAAAGATACTGTCCGATCTTTACGTTAGAGGGGTGGGTGACTGCTGCAAAAATCTACCTCACGGGCTATAAACCCTAGGTTGGGTACGGCATCCAGTCACCCGTTTTTGAGATGCCTCTCAAAAATCTGTTGGTAAAATAATACGTTTTGTTGGAAGATTAAACCAGCTTCCAACGGGATGGATAATACAAGGTTGGGTTGAGCGTCAGCGAAGCCCAACCCATTCACGCAGTAACCGTTGGGCTTCACTGCGTTCAACCCAAGCTACGCGTTCAATCTACAGGCTTAAAACCCATTTTTTTGCAGCGTCTTTGGTATCGAAGTGTCCCGTTAGTTTTCGACTTTCGATTTCGGTCAGCACCTGTTTAGTCGATAACTGCGCAAAGAAGTCCTTGCTGATGACAAAGGCGGTTCTCTTTACCCCTACATTTAATAAAGACGGGAAAATATTCTGGTTGATCCAGTCTTGTATTGTAGGGGCGAGCGTAAAGAGCATATTGCTCGTGTCCACGATGACGCGCATGGGTCGTCGTTTGAGGACAACATCACGGTAATTCAAAAATTCCTGCTTACATTCCTCGGTGTTCATCATCTTGCTTTCACTCAGCCACGTCGCTTCGAGTAAGAGCTGTCCTGCGAAAAATGCGATGTGCAGGTATTTGCTGTTATAAACATCCACCGTGACCCCCCGTTTAAAACCAGTTGTTTGCCTTGCAAATTTGCATGTCACCATTCGTAGATTGGTTGAGTATCAGCGAAGCCCAATTCAATACGGGGTCTGCGTGCATCACCCCCAAAGCGGCGCAGCTTAGAGCCAAGTAATGGCATAAAAGCTCGAATCTGCTCCATCTAAAAGTGATGGCTTGTTTTTATCGAGTTGAACATCAATAAAACCCGCGTCTTGGGGCTTAAACTTACGCGCTATCCCCATCGCGATGCCGCGTGCAAAATGACATGGATAGGGGGATTTGCATTCAACCAGTGCTGTTTTGGCTTGATAATCACAAGAGAGCAACTTGATATATCCAAGAACCGCATTGCGGTGATGCGCGCGATATAGCGCGTCCCAGGCCGCGTATGCTTCGTCCAAAGTGGTTTCAGGCGAAGCAGGCATACTATTCCCTATCGCAAGTCCCACATTAAACAGCGTATTGGCACCATAGCGCGTTGAAACTGCTTTGAGTACATCCAAATAGTTTTGCAAGTTAAACCATTTGTCTGGTGTGATAGCAACAATATTCTTTTCTTTCAGCAAGTTTTCTACATCGGCACGAAAATACTCAGGAAAACAATCTAAACAGATCAGAACCGCGAGTCCTGCGACTTCTGCATCTTTTTCAAAAGCGATAAATTGAGCCATGGTTTAGTGGGTTGGAATTAAATGAAGTAGAGATATAAAACACACTCGAATAACAAGGATAATTCTATCCGAAATCCATGCAAGGTTCAACTTTTAATTAAGTGGTTGCGTACAAATAATTGGGTATTGAGTTGTTAGTCGCTAGTGGTTAGTTTTTAGTTGGCGGAGTGAAAGATTTTTCTCATCCGCTTGAATATATTGTGAAAAATATAGCATCAAGCAGACTCACAGCATTAACTAGCAACTAATAACGGCTCTATGTGAACCATAGTGGGTCATCGTGGCACAAGTGCGCAATCTCCCTCCCCTTCAAGGCATAGGTATCTACACATCTTAATTTGTTTAATAATCATT
>JBASWK010000113.1:0-20450 GCA_049276435.1 Gallionella sp.
ACCATACGCTCCTACCTAGCCACCCTGCACAAACAAGGTGCAAATATCTTCGATGCGCTAATCCAAACCTTCCGTGAATCCCCGCCCCCACCCCGCTTTGCTTGAGAGGGGGCTGAGTAGTTACCAAATTAGAACCTAAACAAGATAACCGCTGGGCAGTAAGCATTAGCGGAAACTGGCGAGTAACATTCCTTTTTAAAGATGGCAACGTCAATCAAGTTGATTACCTTGATTATCATTGAGCTTGTTGCTTGGCAACAAATGAACTTCGTTGCATGGATTTAGTAACGTATTGATTTAATAATAAGTTTATACCAGTCTTTTAGGTATATTCTTAAAAATCAAAAAAGAGGTATTGAAAAATGCGCAAAAGAAATAGACCCCCTGTTCACCCTGGAGCGATCATAAAATATGATTATCTTGAGCCACTGTTGTTGACGGTCACGCAATTGGCTCAACACTTAGGTGTATCTAGGGTTATTGTGTCCAAAATTGTAAATGAACGTGCCTCGGTCACCGCCGATATGGCTTTGCGATTGGCAAGCGTTTTTGATACGACCCCTGACCTGTGGTTGGGGTTGCAAAAAGAATATGATTTGTGGCACGCCGAAAATGATACCAGCACATGGCGAAATGCGATTAGGTTAGTGATGCCAAAAGATGTTGTCAGCCAAGGGGATATGGTCAGCGCGTAAATTTGATTGAACTCAGCCCGACATTCCCGCGTGATTGCCCATCCTTTGTTGGGCGTAGCTTTCGCTCAACCCAACCTACCAAACCATCATTTTCCTTAACGATCTGGAAAAACATGCACGCAACATCCTTTGAAATTCGCCCTGATTTGAAGGTACAACTCGATCATTTGGCAATGGAAGTCGAGTAGGTCGGGTTAGCGCAGCGTAACCCGACATTGCCCAACCAATTTGTCAGGTTACGGTCTACGACCTAACCCGACCTACGCCTACAAACCGTGCGAATGAATTCGCACCTACGGAAGCGGTGAAAATGATCGACACCCGCTGCCATTTAGATACGCCTAAATTCGATCATCGCCAAGCGGAATGGAGGTGTTAAAAAATGCTTACGCATCCAAAATCAAGCTTACACATGGGTGGGCTGTTGTCCATTGTTGGCACGGCACTCTTTTTGATGGTCGTTATTCCCTTGCATTTCATACAATTAGGCTACAATCCCCGATTCCAGTTGTTAAGCGAATTGGCGTTGGGGGCATATGGTTGGATGATGCTATTCGCGTTCTTTGGTCTCGCCTTGTCCGCAATGGGGGCGGGCATCATTGCGTACCATACTGCAAAATTCCCCAGTGTCATTTGGGGATTCGCCGCGTTGTGCTTTCTCGGTGCGGGGATATTTCCATTGGGGGAAAGTGATGTTCTGCATATCTCCCTTATTGCCTCCGCTTTTGTATTATCGGTGCTGGGGATGTTTGTTTTTGCTAGGCAATCTGGCAAATGGGCATCAGGTAAATTGTCCTATCTGCTGGCGGTCGGGATGACGTTCAGCATATTTTTGGGGAACAGCATATTGGATATGGGGATTGCCCAACGATTAGCTGCTTTGTGTTTGCTGGCTTGGTTTGTGATAATTGGATACCAAGGAATGCGAACGGCTGAAGAAACCAAGTAGGTGCGAATTTATTCGCACGCTTTTGTTCGTTGAATTAACCCCGTGCGAATGAATTCGCACCTACGAAAGCAGCGAGAATGATCGACACCCACTGCCATTTAGACGCACCTGAATTCGGTCATCGCCAAGCCGAGTTGATTCAAGCTGCGCACGAAGCTGGGGTGCATCAGATGGTGATCCCTGCGGTGGAGGTGGGGAATTTCGCGGCGGTGCAACGCTTGTGCGCGCAGTATCCTAGCTGTTTTCCCGCGTATGGCATTCATCCGATGTACGTTGCCCGCAGCCACGCGGATGATCTTGCCGTGCTGCGCGACTATCTCGCCAGCCATCGCCCCGTCGCGGTGGGCGAAATTGGCTTGGATGGCTTCGTCGCCTCGCCCACCTTAGCCGAGCAAGAAAGCCTGTTCGTGGCACAATTGAAATTGGCGCGTGAATTTGATTTGCCCGTGTTGCTGCATATTCGCCGTGCGCAAGATCAAGTGTTGAAGCATCTGCGCCGCATCAAGGTGCGCGGTGGTATCGCTCATGCGTTCAATGGCAGCCGCCAACAGGCAGACGAATTTATCAAACTGGGTTTTAAACTTGGCTTCGGCGGGGCGATGACCTATCCTCGTGCCTTGCAAATTCGCCAACTGGCAGCGACCTTGCCGCTGGACAGTCTGGTGCTAGAAACCGATGCCCCCGACATCCCACCCGCCTTCCTCGCCCGTGGCGAACCAAATCAACCTGCCTTTTTGCCGCACATTGCGCAAACCCTCGCCGACTTGCGCGGCATGACCTTAACCGAACTCGCCCACGTCACACAGGCAAACACCCTCAACGTGTTACCGCATTTGCTCAGTGCCTGAGTGCGTGTCGTCACAAACAAATTTATACCCACAACAGCACGCTGTTTGGTCAATATAAAAATGACGGCTTAATCTTGGTACAGAATTATTATCATTGAACCCTACACAGCAAAAAGGACACCGAAGTGTCCTTTTTGTGTTTGCGTAAGATGTCAATAAGCAAATAGCGACCTATTTGTACCGCCTGTAGCCAATAAAAGCAGGGGAATGCGGGTTATTTACGTCCCATTCTATGCACTATTTCCTGCTTGCTCCGTCGCAATAATGCGATTTCGGACGGTAGCAGCATCCGAGGTGCGGACAAAATACCGAGCTTCTGATTCAGTAAGCGCGTCGAAGGCGTGATCGAATCGGGCGTACCACCACTGTTAAAGTGCTCTGTTTCATGTTTATCTCCTAATCCTTTGCATGTATTGCACGTCAAACTACACCGCTGAATGAGTTTTCAGCCATTCACGCGAGTTTGCCAACCGCGTCCCGATGCCTTAAGTTCTGCCAAAATATCAGCATCAAAACGGATGGTTGTCGGGACGTTCAAGGGCTTAGTTGCGGGCGGTCTACCTACCCGTTTCACCTGGGCAAACTGCGCATCCGAAAGCTCAAACGTGTCTGGATCTGCGGCAATGTCCGCGTTAATAGCATTTAAAGCATTGCCATTTTGTCGCTACATAACGAAAAAAGGACACCAAAGTGTCCCTTTTTGTTATAGCAAAGCTGTCAACAATCAAGGCGCATCGCACCATTTTCGTTAGGGCAACATAGAGCGAGATGGTTTGCGTCCTATGTTGACTACACAACTCAACGGGACACAGAAGTGTCCCGTTTTGATTTCATACAACTATTAACTTAGTTTGGATTTGTACAAGCCGTAGCAATTCCAAATGGGCTAATCTGCTCTGGTGGGGATGCTAAGGTATTCGCAAGGTCAGTTGCTAGACTAGGCAAGCCAAAGGTGGCTGTCGTAGGGGGGTCGGTGCCGACTACCCCAGCGGTTGCCTCAAGCGTTACCGTAGCCCAAGAAGCATAATTTCTCAAATAAGTAATCGGTGCTAGCGCAATGCCATTCAAATCGGTCATTGCAGATAAAATGACACTAGCAATGCCGCCTGGATCCATTTTACCATTTCCATTTCCCCACCCATTAAGTGTGCTATCTTCGGCAATGCCTAGAGGAGAAATCAGATTCGTAAAGGGATCAATTAGATCGTTAGTGCCATTAAAGTTAATGTCCTCATTCAAACACGGTGTAAGTGTTGATACCACCTGAACCCATCTAGGTGTCCCTAATACTGCTGCCGTAGTGGCCGTTGCTGGCGTGATGATGGGGGTGAAAATGTTAAATTGACCTTTTGAATAAGTGTTTGGACGTAGCACAAAACTCACTTTCTGATTCAACATGGGATTACCCCCCGAGTCGGTAACAATGGCAGCATAAGTTATCGTGTTAGTCTTTTTGACAGCATCAACAACGACAATATTGTCAGTGCCAAGCCTTACAAACAACGTTCTCCCACTCACCGTCAAAAAAACTGTGTTCGTCGTCGTTAGTGTAGGGGTTACCGCAACTTTGTTGACATCAATAACCGTAGCAGAAATCGTTACGCCATTCTGAGGAGATGTCGCTGCCCCCGCCGTATAAGTAACAGACGCTGCACCATTTATATCCGTTACTGCGGTTCCTGCATTGAGTATACCTCCCGTTGGATCGGTAAGATTAAAACGCACAGTTGCGTTTTTAACAAGATTATTTGCGACATCTCGCACCGTCACAGAAATCACTGAAGTATTCCCTGCCTGCCCTACTACACCCGCAGTTGTTGCCTGAACCGTCGCAGGATTTGCTTGCGCCACAATCGAATTTGCTGATGTCGCCACAAATGTTACGGGTAGGGTCGCGGATGGCGTTCCATTAGCACCTGTCGCAGTAATAATTGCTGGACCTGCGGTTGTTGATTGCACCGCGATACTTGCTAGGCCAGCCGCATTAGCTGGTGCAGGATTCACCCCAGCAAAAGTTCCTCTCGTCGAAGTAAAAGAAACGAGCGTACCAGCAGCAATCACGCCGCTTGCATTGCTCCAAGCAACCGAGACTACACTCGACGCTGGACTTAATGGAATTTCAATGGGTATTATCGTCGGATTAGTAAAGGCAAAACTATCTGCACTCACCGTCAACACACTGGTGGCAGTCGCCCCCGCTGCCGTTGCAGTAATGGTATCTGCCCCGCCACGAATCGCCGTCACTGTCGCCGTCACAACTCCCATTGCATCCGTTGTACCGAGAATAAAACCTGCTACGGGTACTAATACAATGGTGTTGCCCGCTAACGAGGAGATTGTAACGGGCTGATTTGAGATTGGGAGACCCGCCGAATCTTTCACCGTAAAGGTTAAATTCGTGGCCGCATTGAGTGCAACGGACGTACTACCAGAAACGGTAACGGCCGTTCCTGTTACATTTACAATCGCCGTTGCCGAAATACCATCCACTGTTGCCGTGACAGTAATGGGACGATTAGTTTTATTTGTACCCAAACTCAGCGTAGCCGTTACGGAACCGTTTACATCAGTAATGCCGCCAGCTGGCGTAATGCCGTTAATGGTAGCTGTTTCCGTTAGTGGAACAGAAAACACGACAGGTCGTCCTGCCATAGTTTGACCGTTTATATCTACCGCAATAGCCGTAAGTGTAACCGTTGAGCCATTTGCCGAAGGCAATTGTGCACTACTCACCAGCAACTGAACCTTTGAAGCTACAACTGCCGCTACACCACTTGCCGCTGGAACTACTGCACTTGCAGCAGGAATAACAGCCACGCCACTTGTTGCGGTTCCAAATGGGCTTGCTCCGCCCCCCCTCCGCCGCAGGCGGCGAGTGTCGCAATCGCGACCAACACAAACGCATATCGCAATGATCGCATCCATCTATGATTTAATAATAAGTTAAGCACGTTCACTTCCTCCTAAATGTTACGCAATTCGCGTGGTCAATACTGCAAAAATAATTAACGTTAAAACGGCACATTCAGTGATGCAATGCGCTTTATGTAGCACTGTGTACCCTCAGGTCATTCAATGCTACAACATGACGGTAGGTCGATCCAGCCCGACTCGTCGGGTTAAATCAACGTGCCTTTCATCATGGTAAGTCGAGTTAAAGCTTGACTCTAGTTCAAATCCATCGCATCTTTGATGATTTTCGGGGTAATGAAAATCAACAATTCAGATTTATTATCTACAGCTACCTTGTTACGGAACAAGTAGCCCAACAAGGGTATATCGCCCAACAAGGGTACTTTGGTCACCGTGGTACTCCCATCTTGTTGATATACACCACCAATGACGATTGTCCCGCCATTTTCAACCAAGGCCTGCGTGGTTACTTTATTGGTATCAATGCCTGGGGTGCCTACCGCGACTGTTTGAGGACTATCTTTGGTGACCATCACATCCATAATCACATGGTCATCAGGCGTGATTTGAGGTGTTACCGTCAAACTCAGGGCGGCATCTACAAAGGCAATCCCAGCGGGCGTAGTGGCAGTGCCTGGTGTGGTATAGGGGATTTTGACCCCTTGGGCAATATTCGCCATCTTTTTATCCATGGTTAAGACCCGTGGACTGGAAATCACTTTACCTTGGTTATCGGTTTCCAGTGCGGTAAGCTCTAGCCCTAACATTTTAGTCATGCCACTATTAAACAACAGCATAGAGAAAGTACCCGCCGCCGCCACAGGCAGGTTAACGTTCGGCGTATTCACTGGCATCGTTAAGGGTGCTAGGGGACCATTCACCACTTGGTTGGCACCAATATTGCCCCGTACCCCACCGTTCACCCCAAAGGTATCAACTGAGTTATAAGAAAGCCTGCTACCCAAATTACGACCAAATTTATTGCTGGCAATCACCACGCGACTTTCGATCATCACTTGGCGTAGCGGTACGTCAATTTTATCAACCAATTCACGCACTCTCTCCAAGCGCGTCGGTGTTTCTTGCACAAAAAGCATATTGGTTCTGATGTCTGCGGTGACACTCCCGCGAGTAGAAATTAAACCTTTACCTGCTCCCGCCCCCATCAGCATGGCCGCCACTTCTTGTGCTTTAGCATATTTAATTTCAATGCTCTCGGTTTGCACCTCTTCTAGCGCGATAATTTCATTGCGCACGGTCAAATCCACTTTTTCTTTAGCCGCCAATTCATCACGGGGGGCGACTTGTATCACGTTGCCATTTTGACGTTGATCCAGTCCACGTGTTTGCAAGATGATAGACAGGGCTTGATCCCACGGTACATCTTTCAAACGTAAGGTGAGGTTGCCCGTAACCGTGTCGCTAATAACCATGTTTTTATTGGTAAAGTCGGCGATCACATTGAGTGCTTCTCGCACGGTGATGTTTTGGAAGTCTAGGGTAAGTTTCTCACCTGTAAAACTTGCCTGATGTCCTGTTTTGCTTGGTGAACTCGCCGCTGCCTCAACAATCGCTTTCACTTCCACAATAAATTTCTTATCCGCTTGGTAGGCCGCGTATTCCCAAGCACCCTTGATCTTGGGCTGAATAATCATTTGCACATTATCACCGCGCGCCAAGGTGTCCACGGTTTCGACCACCGTGCCAAAGTCAACCACATCCAGCTTGCGCCGCATGTCACTGGGCAAATCTGTTTTCAGAAAGTCCACAATTAAGCGCGTGCCTTCGCGACGAATATCAATGCCTGTTGTGGTATCGGAAAGATCAACCTGCACGCGCCCTTCTCCCCCTGTACCACGCTTGAAGTCAACCTTACGCAAGACATGTTTTTGGTTGATGTTGCTCGGCTCAGCGAATCGCTGTGTTTGGTGACTCACGATTTGCGCAGCGACTTTTCCGCGCAAACTAATCAACAAATTATTGCCTTCAATTTTGGTGTCATAGAGCAACATTTGATTGAGGTTAAGCACCAAACGAGTACGGTTGCCTGCTTGGATAATGTGTGCACTCCGTAAATCGCCTTCGGCAAATTCTTGGGTGGATTTTCCCAGTCCATTAGACGTATTGAGCAAGTCAAAGGCGATGCGAGGTGGGGTGTTGACCACAAAACCAGCAGGCACGCCCACTAAAGGTTGATTAAGCTCAACCTTAACCAAGGACGTTCCATTACCTGTGTTGATGACACTTAATCCGATAATTTGCGCGTCAGCAAATGCGGATGCGGCAAAAACACCCGATATGAGCAACAGCAATAGGGTTCTTACAAACTGATTTAGTTGATTCATTTGGCTACTCCTGGTTCATCTAATTGTAACGTGCTGAAGCGTTCCGTACCTTCATCTTGTTCATTTTCCCGAACAATTTCACGAATGGTAACCCCATCCGCGCTAATCGCAGTGATTATGCCAAACTTAGTACCCATGTAGTGACCGACTCTCACCCTAAAAACACGGTTGTCTGGCGAACGTATAATTGCCTCTGGAACGTTCTTCTGCTCTAAAAACCCCACCATTTTTAGATTTTCCAACGGGAAATTTTCTAACTCTTCTTTAGGATGATCTTCAACGAGCTCTTTGTCTTTGCCATTTTTAATCTGCTTGCGTGGCTGAAAGGGGTCTGGCAAAGGCGGCGTTGCATCATTTTTGTAAGGGAATACTTCATAGGGTTTGACTTCGGCAGCAGGTGGAATGTTGCCGCGCATGTCTTTGTCAGATGTCCGCACAAACTCCTCTAGATCCTCAAGCCCAGTTCCCATACACGCCGTTAACAGCAGTGGGGCTAAAATCAAATAAAGATACCTCATTCCGCAGCTCCCTTTGGTGGTGGGGCATCCGTTTTTTGTTGCTCCGCCGTTTCAGCATCGTTTAAATAACGGTAAGTTTTCGCCTGTGCATCCATGGACAACTTGTCACCATTCAGACTAATTGCAATTTGGGTCAGGGTCACAATACGTGGCAAAGAGGCAATATCACTCGAAAAATTACCTAAGTCATCATAAGCACCACTCACGCGAATCGCGATCGGTTGCTCGGCAAACGTGCCTTTAACCGTTTTTTCTGGGCCAGGGCGGAACGAGTCAAACAACAAGCCACGCCCTAGCCCTGCTTGGTTAATATCAGTCAATAAAGCGGCAATTTCGGATTTATTGGGAAGTTGTTTCAGCAGCGCACCAAAAGACTCTTCGGTTTCAATCAGTTGCTTTTTCATTAAATCTAGGTTGATTGCGTCTTTCTTTTTCTCCATAAAAGTCGCTTTCAACCCCTCTTCTGCACTCTGAATCTGTTGATAACTATCCCATTGCGCCTGCCAGTCCAATACCCAACCCAAAATGACAATCACCAATAAAATCAGACCACATGCCAAAAACTTAGCCGTCCAAGGCCACGCCCCAGGGGTTTTTGGATTCAGGTTTTTGAATTCATCAAAATCAATGTTTATGTTCATGCGCCACCGCCTTGTTTTTTAGTTGCGTCACTGCTGCCGTTCGCCTTAGACAAGTTGAAAGTCAGGGTAAATTCACTGTAGCGATTGCTCTCGCTGCCTGATGCGTTAATTCCAATCAACTCCGCATTTTCTAGCCAAGGAGACAGCTCGATTGAATTCATTAAAGTGGATACCCGTGCATTGGATTGGGTACGACCAACAATAGTGATTTTATTATCGTTTTGTATCACTGAGCGCAGATAGACCCCTTCGGGCAAGATTCTGAGCATTTGATCCAACAAGTGAACCACGTCTAGCCGTGTTGCTTGTAAATCATCGACCACCGCTTTGCGGGCGCGTAGTGCATCCACTTTTTTCCGCAATGCCTTGATTTCCTCAATTTGCTTATCCAAGATTGCAGTTTGCTCAGTCAGATATTGATTACGACTTTCTTGATAAGCAATACGATTACTCATCATCCAATGCCCTAGCCCGACCAGCATCAAACCTAACACGAATGAGGTACCCGCCATGCCAAAAAATTGTAATTGGCGAACACGCCGCTTCTCGGCTCGGTGGGGCAATAAGTTTATACGTATCATTTATCAAACCTCCGCATCGCCAAGCCACATGCCACCATCAGCGAAGGGGCATCAGCTTGTAGTTGTCGTGCTTTAATCCGATCAGACAAGGTCATCAAGGCAAACGGATTGCCTACCATCGTGGCAACTTGGGTTTTAGTGGCGACAGCATCATCTAAACCAGGTAACACTGCACAACCGCCCGCTAACACAATGTAGTCAATTTCGCTGTATTGCGTAGAAGTGAAGAAAATTTGCAATAGCCGATAAATTTCCATCACCATGTTTTCACGAAAAGGGGCTAATACATCATCTTCATAGTTATCAGGCAAGTTACCTGAGCGTTTAGCCGCTTCAGCTTCTTCCTCCGATAAGCCAAACATGGCTTCAACTTGTCGCGTTAACTGCCCACCCCCTACTTGTTGATCTCGAATGTAGAGTGATTGCCCATTGCGCAGCACATTGACGGTCGTCGTAATCGTGCCAATATCGACCAAGGCAACACATTTGTCTTTGGCATTGTCAGGTAATTGCGCACAGATCAACTCAAATGCCCGCTCAGATGCGTAAGTATCCACATCCATCACCACCGCATTCAGTCCTGCCACTTGTGCTGCCGCAACACGATCTTCCACATTGGCTTTGCGCGAGGCAGCCAATAAGACCTCTATTTCGCCTTCTGGATTATTGGCAGATGGGCCTATCACCTGAAAGTCCAAATTAACCTCCTCTAAGGGGAAGGGAATGTATTGGTTCGCTTCAGATTCTACTTGAAACTCCAAGTCATCCTCCGTCATCCCTGAGGGCAGCAAGATTTTTTTGGTTGTGACGGCGGCTGCGGGCAACGCTAGGCTGATATTTTTAACCTTACTGCCCAAATGCCGCCATGCGTGTTGCAAGCTTTCTGCCACGGCATCTAAGTTAGTGATATTGCCATCGCTGACCGCATCTTTCGGGAGCTGATGAATAGAATACGCTTCCAACACCAAACCTGCTTGTTGGGGGAGCATCTTCAATTCGACAATTTTGACGGAAGACGAGCTAATGTCCACGCCGATCAAAGCGGGGGTTTTGATTCGTAGCAATTCCAATACGACATCTAAATTTACATTGGGTACTTTAGGCATAGACCGCTCAGAATATCTTGTGGAAAGTGGATTAAATCCTAGCAACAACTATATTTTGTGTAAAGCGAATTGTTAGGGCTTATTTATATCGCGCGAAGTCGATATAATCTACGGATATTCTACACTAACACTACCATTAACTTTTGAACAACTACTCTATTTTAGTGCGTCGCTGGATCATATCCCTTGCGATTGCCTTTACTTTCCTCATTCTGCCTGTGATTACACTGGGCGTTGCCGTCATTTTAACCTACCCCAAGCTCCCCTCATTGGAGGTGCTCACTGACTACCATCCCAAAATTCCGTTGCGAATATTCAGTGCTGAGGGAACACTTTTGGGCGAGTTTGGCGAAGAACGACGCGCACTGGTTAAAATATCGGATGTCCCTGCGGTGATGAAACAAGCGATTTTGGCCGCCGAAGATGACCGCTTTTATCAGCATGGTGGGGTGGACTATATCGGGGTCATTCGAGCCGCCATTTCTAATCTCACGGGGGGCGCGAAGCAAGGAGCCAGTACTATTACCATGCAAGTGGCGCGTAATTTCTTTCTATCCAGAGAACAAACCTTTAGCCGCAAATTTAATGAAGTGCTATTGGCCTTCAAAATCGAACACACCTTGAGCAAAGACGACATCCTCCAGCTTTATATCAATCAAATCTATCTGGGGCAGCACGCTTATGGCTTCGCTACCGCATCCCAAATTTATTTTGGCAAACCGCTTGACCAGATTTCTATCGCAGAAGCCGCCATGCTAGCGGGCTTACCCAAAGGTCCTTCAATTTACAATCCTGTTGTCAATCCTAAACGCGCTAAGTTGCGCCAGCTTTATGTATTGCGCCGTATGCACGAACTCAAATATATTGACGATGCACAACTAAAATTAGCCCAGCAAGCCACGCTCAACACCAATCATCCCCAAACCTTCTCTGTGCAAGCCGAATATTTGGCGGAGATGGTACGGACTTTTATGTATGACAAATACAAAGAAGATATTTATACCCAAGGTTTCAAGGTTTACACCACCATACGGCAGCTCGACCAACAATCAGCCTATCAGGCGGTACGCAAAGGCGTGCTTGATTATGACCGCCGCCATGGCTATCGCGGCCCTGAATCCTTTGTGGATTTAAGTAACAGCAGTGGGGATGAGTACCTTGAAGAATCATTACAAGATGTGAGCGACAACGGTGATTTGATTCCCGCCATCGTCATCAGCGTATCGCCTAAATTGATTCGCGCTTATTGCAAAGGCGGTGAACTCGTTGAAATCACAGGAGCCGCCTTAAAGTTTGTTCAACGCGCCCTAGGCGAAAAGATTGCACTAAATCAACGCATTAGAAAAGGCTCCGTGATTCGATTACAAAAAAATGAAAAAGCAGCTTGGCAAATTAGCCAGCTACCGCAGGTTGAGGCTTCCTTTGTTTCAGGTAATCCACAAGACGGCTCTATTTACGCCTTAGTCGGCGGATTTGACTTTAATCGCAATAAATTCAACCACGTCACGCAAGCCTGGCGGCAACCAGGTTCGAGCTTTAAACCTTTCATCTATTCCGCCTCCCTAGAAAAGGGTTTCACGCCTGCGACCGTCATCAACGATGCCCCGTTGTCATTCGATGCCGCGCAAACAGGCAGCGAACCTTGGCAACCTAAGAATTACGATGCCAAATTTGACGGACCGATGCGGATGCGCCGTGCCTTGATGAAATCCAAAAACATGGTGTCTATCCGTATTTTGCAGGCCATTTCGCCTGAATATGGTCAAGATTACATCACTAAATTTGGTTTTGATGCGGACAAACACCCGCCTTACTTGACCACCGCATTGGGTGCGGGTTCGGTGACCTCGTTGCAAATGATGACAGGCTATGCCGTATTTGCCAACGGCGGATACCGCGTCACACCGTACTTTATTCAACGGATAGAAGACAGTACAGGCAAAACCATCGCCAAATCCACGCCATTTGTTGCCTCACAAAATGCTGAACGGGTCATTGATGTGCGCAACGCGTTTAGCATGGTGAGCATGATGCAAGATGTGGTGAAGCATGGTACAGCGACGCGCGCCATGCAGCTCGGCAGGCAAGATTTAGCGGGCAAAACAGGCACCACCAGCGACTCTATTGATGCTTGGTTTTGTGGCTTTCATCCTTCCGTGGTGGGTATTTCATGGATAGGTTTCGACCAACCGCGTAGCTTAGGCGATCGCGAAACGGGTGGCGGGGCGGCCTTACCCATGTGGATTAGTTATATGGGTACGGTACTAAAAGGGGTGCCAGAAGTAGTGTACAACATGCCCGACAACATGGTGCAGGCGCACATCAATGATAATGGTCACTTAGACAAAAGCAGTCCAATTTTGGAATATTTTTACAAGGAAAACCTACCATCCGATGCGAACAACGCCTTGCCTGACTTAAATGCGGAGGAAAGCGAGCAGATTCGGGAACAGTTGTACTAATTCGGGTAGAATTCACGCCTTCGATTTAACGCCGTAGAGAGTCCAGCATGAGCAACACCCCCGTGGTTTCTAATTTTATTCGCAGCATGATTGATGCCGATTTGGCGAGTGGTAAACATAGCGCGATTCAAACGCGTTTTCCGCCCGAACCGAATGGTTATCTGCACGTCGGTCATGCCAAATCTATTTGTTTGAATTTTGGTTTAGCGCAAGATTACCAAGGTCAGTGCAATTTGCGTTTTGACGACACCAACCCCGAAAAAGAAAGCCAAGAATACGCCTTGTCGATTCAAGACGATGTGCGCTGGCTGGGCTTTGAATGGAGCGGCGAAGTACGTTGGGCTTCGGATTATTTCGAGCAATTGTATGATTTTGCCGTGGAATTGATTAACAAAGGCTTGGCTTACGTTGATGATTTAACGCCCGAACAAATGCGCGAATATCGCGGTACGCTGACCCACGCAGGTAAAAACAGCCCCAATCGTGACAGCACCGTAGCCAAAAATTTGGATTTATTTACACGGATGCGGGCGGGTGAATTTGCCGATGGCGCGATGGTACTGCGCGCTAAAATTGACATGAGTTCGCCCAATATCAATCTGCGCGACCCCGTGATTTACCGCATTCGCCGTGCGCATCACATCCGCACGGGCGACACGTGGTGCATTTACCCGATGTACGACTACACCCATTGCATTTCCGACGCGCTGGAAGGCATCACCCATTCGCTGTGTACGCTGGAATTTGAAGACCATCGCCCGCTATACGACTGGGTGTTGGACAACATCACCATTCCTTGCCACCCGCAACAAACCGAATTTTCTCGTTTGGAACTGCATTACACCATCACCAGCAAACGTAAATTGCTGCAATTGGTCAATGAAAAGCACGTTACAGGGTGGGACGATCCGCGTATGCCCACCATTTCGGGGATGCGCCGTCGCGGCTACACACCTGAAGGGCTACGCGAATTTTCGCAACGCATCGGCGTTTCCAAAAGCAATAACACCGTGGATATGGGCGTATTGGAATCCGCCGTGCGTGAGGATTTGGAAGGCAAAGCACATCGCGTCATGGCGGTGATTCATCCGTTGAAAGTGGTCATTACCAACTTTGTGGATGGCGAAACAACTTCACGCGAAGCGGATTTCCATCCTAACCATCCTGAACAAGGCACACGTCTCGTGCCGTTTGGACGTGAAATTTGGATCGAAGCGGACGACTTTTCCGAAGCTCCACCCGCAGGTTGGAAGCGATTGACCGTGGGTGGCGAAGTGCGTTTGCGTCATTCCTATGTGATGCGCTGCGATGAAGTGGTCAAAGATGCAGCAGGCAATATCATCGAATTGCGTGCGTCGATTGACCCTGATACCTTGGGTAAAAATCCTGTGGGGCGTAAAGTCAAAGGCGTGATTCACTGGGTTTCTGTCGCCGATGCCGTGTCCGCCGAAGTGCGTTTATACGACCGTTTATTCACCGTTCCCGAACCCGATGCCGACCGCGAAGTGGATTTTTGCAACTATTTGAATCCCGAATCGCTGACCGCAGTACAAGGCTGGATAGAACCGTCCGTGCAAAATGCCGCCCCTGAAACACGTTTCCAATTTGAGCGGCTAGGCTATTTTTGCACCGACCGCCGCGAGCATCAAGCAGGTGAGAAACTCGTGTTTAATCGCACGGTTACGTTGAAAGATGCTTGGACAAAGTAAGTGCGATTAGCGTAGCGTAATCGCACAATCTCCCGCTTTAACTAATACAAAAATCTAGATAGGGTGCGCCACGCGCACCATGGGGCATAGAATGCACCCTACGCAAATGATTGCAGCAATGAAACAAAACAAAACCTTGGGAGCAGTCTCATATTCCAACTCGAAGTTTAACAGTAGCAGAAAATGTTGGAATGTGAGACCTGACCCCTTTTTTGCGCGTGGGAGATGACATGTCAGCGTTAATAGAATCCGTTTCCTATTTGTTTGATATACCGATTGTGGTGTATTTGGCTTTCCTGCCATGGGTTGTTTTTTTCGTTTATGTATTTCGAAACTTAAAAAATATTCAACGAAACATCAGGGCAAATTTCTCGTATATTTTAGGATGGCTGCTGATAGGTGGAATCATATTTTTTGTGATGGAGTACCTGCAAGAATATATTCGAGTGCAGCAAACTGGCATCACAATGGTGAAAATTGATGAAGGTGACTTTGTCGTAGGTTGTGCAGACGGGCAAGAAGAGAGCTGCTATGGCGACGCTCAGACTGCTCACCTCAACGCATTTGAAATTGGCAAAACCGAAGTGACGCAAGGGCAATGGAAAGCGGTGATGGGTAGCGTACCGCCAAAGTTGCATTTCAAGGATTGTGGTGACTCTTGTCCTGTCGAAAGCGTCAGTTGGGATGATGTACAAATTTTTATCCGAAATCTCAATGCCCAGACAGGCAGAAGCTATCGTCTGCCCACCGAAAGCGAATGGCGAGCTGCTTGTTTGGCGGGTAGTCCAACCAAGTATTGCGGCGGTAACAATGGCAATGCTGTGGCATGGTTTTACGAGAATAGCGGGAGTAGTGACAATAAAATCCATTCTGTCGGACAAAAACAAGCCAATGCCTACGGGCTATATGATATGAGTGGCAATGTATCGGAATGGGTGCAGGATAAATACAATAACGAAGACCGCTGGCGTGTGTTGCGCGGCGGCTCGTGGGACGACAATCTACAGGGTGTGCGCGCTGCGGATCGCGGCAGGATTGGCGCGTCGAATCGGCTCAGCTATGTGGGTTTCCGTCTCGCCAGGACGCTCCCGTAGCGGCACGCGCAAGTAGCAGGGGGTCAGGTCTCACATTCCAACATTTTTTGATGAACTTCGGGCACGAACGTCCGAACGTCGAACGTCACGGGGTCAGTTCTAACATTCCAACATTCCCAGCTACAATACCCAATCGGAAAGAGATGAAGCGATGGCACAAGCCTATCTGACTGGCGCATATACCATGGAAGAAATCGGGCGATTCTTCGGCGTACACTACATGACCGTGAGCAGGGCGGTGAGAAAAATCGAAGGGGAAAACAATGGGAGCGATGAATGAATGTTGGAATGTTAGAACTGACCCCGTCACTCTTCAATATCAATATGATGTGAAATTTACGGTGCGCACGGTGCACCCTACCCCTCTCAAAATTTGACCATCTTACCTAAGATAAGTAAGATGTCTGTGTTGTCTAACAATATGGGCTATACAAATGCAAATCGTCACCTCAGGAAAAGTGCAATCCAATTTTGGCGCGATTGCCGAAATCGCCAAATTTGGTGAACCTGTCACCATTACCCAATATGGTCGCCCCACGCTACTACTCATCCGTTACCAAGATGGGATAGATGCCTTGCGGGAACTTGCCGCCAAAAACATGACGGCATGGCTGGAAGGGCGGTCGCAAACCGCACCCAATATCGCGCTTGATATTGCCGAAGACGATCTCAACGCGATCATCCATGCAGAAATCGCCAAATAAAACCAAAGTCGTCATCGACACCAACATCCTGCTCAGTGCCGCCATCAAGCCAAACAGTACCGCAGCAAAAGCACTGTACAAAGCCGTCACCGAATGCGATATTTTCATCTCCCAAGCCACTTTTGGCGAACTGGCAGAAGTTATTCAGCGCAACAAATTTGACCCCTATTTCACCAACACCGAATACACCAGACTTGAATTTTTAACCCGATTTTTTGCACTTTGTATTCAAGTGCCCATAACCCACCCCATCACCGATTGCATTGATCCCAAAGACAACAAATTCCTAGAAGTTGCCATCGCCTCAGGCGCGAGTATTTTGGTTTCTGGCGACAAAAAACACCTGCTCTCCATGAATCCCTACCACGGCGTACAAATTATCACCGCCGCCGCATTTCTTGCTGAGTCCGCAACTTCGTAAGTTTCTGGGGGATTTTTCTTGTCTTTTTTGCACACGGAAAGGGGCAGGTCTTTCGTTATCGCATTTATGTCTTAAAATAGCCGCACGATGACCAGACCTTTACGACTTGAACTTGCAGGCGCGCGCTATCACGTCACGGGGGATGAACGCGAGAATGCCTATCTTTCTGATGCAGAAATTAAGGAAATGTAACAATGAAAGACTTGCCCCCTTTGCTCATGTAATTTGGGGAAATTAAATGCGAAGCTGACCCTTTTTGCCCCTTATTGCCCCCTTGTATCCACGTTAAATCATCAACAGCCCCATTTCCCTAATAAATCATTGACTTTTGTTTGTCTATTGTACTAACATTTCAGCCTCGTCTATCCACTGGAGCTTTTTATGGAATCTACTTTAACAATGCCCAATCGTGCTGCGCGGGTGGCGCGATTGGGGGTGCGAGCGACCTTGGAGCAGGAGGCGATTTTGCGGCGGGCTGCTGCGGTAGCGCATCAGTCGTTGACGGATTTTATTTTGGCGAGTGCTTGCCTTGCCGCCGAACAGACTTTGTTAGACCAGCGTTTGTTTGTGGTGGCAGGGAGCGAATACCAAAATTTATTGGCGTTGTTGGATCGTCCCGCGCAAGATAATGCGGGTTTGCGCGATTTGTTTGCCCGTACCGCACCTTGGGCGGTGTAATGTTGCGCGGTGTTGAATCGTTGCAGGCGGAACATGATTTGACGGGATTCGATTGCGGCAAACCTGCGTTAAACGATTGGTTGCTCCGCCACGCCCGCCAAGCGCAAAGCAGCGGTTCAGCAAAAACCTTTGTGGTGGTGGATGCGCAGCGTGTGGTGGGGTATTTTAGCTTGACCGTAGGACAAGTGGAAACGTGGGACGCACCTGAGCGTATTCGCAAGGGCATGGGGCAATATCCGATTCCCGTGGTGATTTTGGCGCGTTTAGCCGTGGCGACAGCAGCACAAGGTCAGGGCATAGGCGTGGGATTGTTGCAAGATGCGATTCGTCGCACCTTGTCTATCGCCGAACAAGCAGGCATTCGCGCTTTGCTCACCCATCCCATCGACGCACCCGCCGCCGCATTTTATCGCCGTTTCGGATTTGAACCCTCCCCCTTGCAAACCACGCAATTGTTGCTGCTGCTCAAAGATGCACGGCGAATGCTGTAGATGCGTGGAAAGACGGATGGTAAATCCGTATGCAATAAGGGAAGCGTCTGTGATGACGACGAATAAGGGGCATAGGTACGATTAGCGTAGAGGGATTTTGAGAATTGAAATGCGAAAACATATTGCGATGCTGACCCCTTTGACCCCATTTTCGCCTGACGTGAGTTGGCTAAAAAATATATATATGACTAAAAAAAGAGATGAGTTCACCCCAGCTACTAAAAGAGTATTGGCTGAGAGAGTTGCTTGGCGATGTTCTTTTCCGGGATGTCAAAAAATTACCATCGGTCCAAAATCTAGTGATGTGGAAAAGAGTATTAACAATGGGATCGCTGCACATATACACGCCGCTGCCAAATGTGGCCCGCGACCGAATCCCAATATGACTCCAGAAGAGAGAAGCTATATTACGAATGGCATTTGGATGTGTAGAGATCACGGCAATTTGATTGATGCCGATTCGTCGGAATACTCTGCTGATACCTTGCGCCTTTGGAAAGCTGAAGCTGAACGCATTGCCGCTGACAACTTGAAAATTCCAAACAATTCTTATGCCAGAGATTCTGCTGATACGTTATTACAGTTAGGTTCGCAAATAATTTTTAATGCTGAGTGGGAAAGTTGTTCGCCAACTAAGTGGGAATTTAAACTGAAAGAACCAGTTAGCGGTGATCTTGAAGCTCTAAAAGCATATGTCTTATCTTTTAAAGAAAATGCAAGCGAGTCCTTTGTCATTATTGAGTCCCAAGGCGACGCACGAATAATATCAGGGGTTGAATTTAAACCGACGATTTTATCCCTAAGTGTTAATGGGAAAATAACACCAACCAATCCAAACCATCTTGGTAGAAGTTATACGCGTACCCCTGAAAAAAAATGGGTTGAAACAAATGGAATAGATACGGCAATAAGTCAGTTGGGTCATTGTTTGAGTACGGTCAAGGGAGAGGTGGTGCACAACCCAGAATTTGGTTCTTTGGCTACAGTTTATTATCATAAATACAAAGAAAATCTTTTCTTATTATCAAGGCTGTTAAAACTGGAAATGATTAGGCTATCGCTTATTCCAATATACGGTTCCTTGTTTGCCACAGATAACAAAGAAGAGCCGCCGTTACGTTTTGTCGAGCGGTTCTTGGATGTTAATGTAAAGTCTAGTGAACTTGTTGATAGCCGCTTAAATGTGAACGTATCGCTTCAATGGAAGGATAGTTCTGGAAAAAGTGAAAACTGGTCAGGTACATTACAAGTTTTTATATTGAACTCGCGTAAGCCCGCGTAGGATGAGGTGACGAAGGAACCGCGTCGTTCGAGATTATTGCGGTTCGCAAAACCCACCGCATTCTATAAAACAATCTATTACCAAGAGTGACAAACTAACCATGCCTAAAAATGATAACGACATAGTAAGAGGGGTTGGGTTTGTCACTATATATTCGGCCTACGTCGAGGAGCAGGTTGATAAACTGCGTTTCTCTTTAATTGAAATTGAAGCCTTGCCAGCTAGGTGGCAACACTGGCGAATAAGTGAAAAAATCGAAAAAACAAAACCAATTTTACAGGCACTCGAATTTGAGGGGCGCGATGACGTACTTTTAAGTTTGGATTTGGCAAAAAAAGCTTTCGAAGATCGCAATGAAATTATTCATGGTCGTATTTATCCAAACTTTGATGGCACTGATGATTTGATTTCAGGCCGACCCAACACCCCCACTCGACGTGTTAATGCTGAGGAACTTTATAATTTGACGAATCACTTTTATGATCTTTATGTACGGCTTGATCTACCTTTGGAGTTCAAATTGCAATTACAGAATGCTTTCGGTGTATCCCTGAAAAAGCTAAGCACTTATCGTTAAATAACTATTGGGAAGAAATCTATGGAAATGATCCGCAAAATCAATGGAAATCAATGGGGTTATAATCAATGGGGTTATAATCAATGGGGTTATAATCAATGGGTAGAGTAGAGTGTTAGCGCAAAGTAGTAATGTCCGCTTTGTCCCAAATAGAAATGTCCGCTTTTGATTAAGCTCACCGCTGTTAAAACAGTGGGAAATTTTGAAAATGGACAAATTGATGAGTCAAAAGGAAGTAAAGAAAGCCCAAGTATTGGATCTGCTGAAAGAGCACAAAATCAGCCAATTGGACGCATCGCAGCGGTTGGGCATATCGACCCGCCAAGTACGCCGATTAGCCAAGTGCTATCTGGCTTTAGGCTTGAATGGGCTGATCAGCAAGAAGCGAGGAGGAGCTTCAAATCGACAATTGGACGAGGTTGTTCAGACAAAGGTT
>JBASWK010000114.1:0-19758 GCA_049276435.1 Gallionella sp.
CCGTCGACCTCAACAATCAAGCTCTTTTCCAGACAGACAAAGTCCAACACGTAATCCAAGTACGGATGTATGCGGCGGAATTTACAGCCAGCGAGTTGCCGATTACGCAGCCGATGCCATAACCGTATTTCCGCATCGGTCATGTGGCAGCGCAGTATTCGCTGAAGCTGCCTGCCGATGATCGTGCTGTTTGTTTGAGCCTTCATCTTGACCCCATCCCCACCCCTCCCCTTGAAGGGGAGGGAGCTTTGTTTAACCCACTGTAAATCACATAGAACCGCTATTATTTTGGTTTTGCCCAGCAAGAGAAGGGGAGCTGCCTAAATCCTGCCCTTCTCTTTGGATTTAACCCATGATTTACCCCTATTAAAGGGAATAAATCATCACAAAAGAACTAGTCTTCAGCGACCACAATAATAAAATCTTCTTCGCTAAAGGTCATGCTATCTGATTTAAGCGGATTGATTGAGACACCAAAGTTCTTATCTGCATTGCTGCCAAATGCCGTTGTGCGGTAACCAATCGCGGTTTCGTTGATTTGTGCGGCACTTTCAAGGATGGTATAGAAGGAGACGGGTACACCTGTTTTGACGTAGCGGCTAACGGGTTTTAAATAGATTTCAGACCCTTCTGCTTCAAACAAAATATCGTACACTTTTTTCAAGTCTTTATTCACGCAGAGTTGGCTCAAAATCAGGCTGATTAAGTTATCGCTCACAATAAAATCATCAGCCTTGGCAACGACCCCTAAATCTCGATTACGAATATCCAACATCTCAGACACAATACTGTAATCCTTATTCGCCTTTTCACTCAAATTTCGCAAATGTAGCAAACAAATCAACGTTTTAGCATCACTTTCTTGCGTGTCCATATCGGTGTAACTTAATACGATAATATGATCGTATTGTTCGGTCGCCAGACTGACAAGCGTGGCTTTATCATTGATGTCGCCCGTTTGACAAATAAGTTGTATCTTGTTTAACGTGGGGCGTAAATTGGCAATATCATCTGCCATCTCAACGCTCTCGGCTACAATCATCACCTCAGAATCCAATGCAACGTAGTTATCCAGTTCGGCAATAATTTTCGCGCCTCTGGTATTCCATCCTAAAATCAACGTGCGTTCAATTGCAGCAGGCTTATCCTCCAGTCGGTTGAACGATGATTCTTGAATATCAAAGCCCGTTTTGCCACTTAACTGAACCGTATCTTCATCTTCAGAGATGGCAATCACGGCATCCCCTGCATGGAATACGGTATCCATTGATGGGTTAATTAAAGCATCACCCGCTTGAGTCAAAATACCAATTACCGTCGATTTATCGTAAGCAAACAAAGCCTCTCTGTACGTTTTATTGACCAACTGAGGTTCATTTTTAAAATGGATTTCGTCGCCTTCAAATTGCAATAACTCGCTATAAACCACACTTAAGCCTGATTGACGACACGTTTGCGCGGTAATTCTCGCAATAAAATCAGACGATAATACAAAAACGGTTTCATTGTTGCCCACCAGTTCAGCCGCCTCCATATTTTTTTGGTCTTTGATTTCGGCAACGATGTTATAGGCTTCCTGTTTTCTGTTCTTGCCATTGGTTAAGGCTAAAACAGACTTAATCACATAAGTATCTGCATTCGCTTCATCATTGGCTAAGACAATGATGGAACGGGCTTCATTGGGGCTGACGACCGCAATGTCCGAAGATTCTAATGGACTACCACTACGGACAATGACCTTAGTGTTCTTGAAGTTTTTGATTTTACTTCTTATTTCATCCTCCATCTCGACCTTGTCCTTGTCCGCCAAGAGGACAATGCGGGGATTTTTTTGATGGGCATTCGCCTCTATGACTTCCAAGATAATCGAAAATACTTTTTCTGACCAACCCAAAATTAAGGTGTGATCGTTTTCTAACACTCTTGAACGCCCTTTCTTTAATTCGTCTAACTTTTCGTCAATGCCCGAAGAAATCGTACCAATCAGAATTGAAATTAAAAATATACCGCCTAATGTTGAGATGAAGCGCACGCCGCGATACGCCCAACCTTGGTCGCCGCCCATCGTGCCAGAATCCAGTGTTGCCATTAAACTTTGCCATGAACCCTCAATAAACCCTAAGTTTTCAGTGGCATCAGGAGATACTTTAATACCCAGCCATAAAATAACGACACCTAAAATCAAGACCATTAACACAGAAAATATGGCGAGCCATTTAATAACACCCGTCGGTCCTGATGACATGGTGTTCTCAAAGTAATAACGTAAATGTTCATTTAGAGTTGCTTTTTTCATATATCTGACCTTGTTCCCGAATTTAATTTCTTTAAAATATAACATTGTGATGTGCCGTAGGTCGGGTTTTAACCCGACTTTCACGCCATGTCGGGTTAAAACCCGACGGTAATTGTCAACCTAGTTGTCGCATCTCCCTTGTTTTTATGCGGCCATTTTCATCTGTCTTTCTCCCTTCATTGCCTCGCTAATCACGTTCTGTTGTTCGGGTAACACTAAAGCCGCTCACCCGACCTACGCACTATTTCACCACCACCTTGTCATTGGGGAATTGCCCAAACAATTCAGGTGCGTACATCGCTTCTACCCGTGTGGGGGGGAGCGAGAATTCACCTGGGTTGTTGAGGCGCAGGGTGTATTCAAACCAGAAGTGTCCTTTGGGGACGGTTTCGTAGTAAGCGCGGAAAAAGCCTAGTCCGCGTTCGGTGAAGCTTGCCCATGCGTCGTTGCGGTCATCGCGGCGATAGCGATTTTCGCCTTGTTGGGCAATTTGCGAATCGCGAGCGGTGTTACCCATGATGCTGGCTCCACTGGGGATGGGGTCTGACAATACCACCCATTTCATGGATTGTCCTGCGTCCACATCCACCCGTATCCGCATCAAGTCACCGCGACTCCATTGCCCTTTGACTTTTTGCTCCATCGGCGTGATGGTGCGTTGAATGCGATAGCCGCTTTCCAGTTGTTTACCAGGAATGGCGGCGCGCAGCATCACGGTTGCCCAAGGATTGCCCGTGCCTTGGTGCGATAAGCTAAAGTCAGCTTGATTGGATTGCCAAGGCAGTTGCAGCGGGGTGGTCGTGGGTTTGTCCCAATGGTAGGACACGGGTTTCGCACTGCCCAGTTGCGCCGTCGTGACCCCTGTGACGGCTTCGCGCTCGAATTTAGCACTGAATTTCTTCAGTGCCAAACTGCCCCAAACGTTGCCCACTGTGGTGCTCCAGCTGCCTTTGCTTTGACGCAGCAACGCACCGCGCAACAAGGCAGGCAGATCGTCTTTCCAAGCGGGATCTTCCATCACTACGTTCAATAAACGTAAGGCATTGGTTTCGCCATTCGCCATCATCCACCACCAGTTGTCGCGTGTTTCGCTGTTAAACATCAACCGTCCGCCCACATAGCTCAGGCGGTTGCGCAATTCACGTTCCACTTGTGCCAAGCGGTCGGCACGTTGTGGCGCATCCGCCACGCGATGCAGCAAGGAATACCAATCAATCAACATCAGTGTGCTTTGCGTCATGGGCTTAAACTCGAAAGGGGTCAACATGCGTCCTGTCACCAAGCCACGGTGCGATAAGGCTTCCAAGGCTTGTAAACGACGTGCCGTCAGATACGTCAAGTCCAATGCACCTTGTTCCCTAGGCGTGCGCCCTTCGGCAAAATCCAGCAGCCCTCGCTGCATTTTGCTATCTACCGCTTCAGGCAATTTGATGCCTTGCTCATTTGCCATCACCAGCACATAGCCCGTCAAAGTCGGGCTGCCGCGACCTGCCCCAGGGAAGTATTGCGCCAAACCGCTCGCGTCTAAATAGCCAGAAAGATTTTGGCTAATATCCGCCCAACGCGGCGCATCTTGCAATCCAGCGGCAATCGAGACTTTTTGTTCCAAACAACTATAGGGATAGCTGAGGAAATACTGCCGTATGCCCTCGGTTTGGTCGGCCAGTTTCGCACTGAGTTGCACCGCAATGCCGCCTTGCCCCGCTAATGCGCCATCAGGCAAAGTGGTCGCCACGCGATAAGGCTGCTCCAAGCGCATAAACATCGCTTGTTGCGTGGTCACAGGCACACGCGGTTGGATTTTCTGGGTGAACTTCAGGCTGTCCCACACTTTGCCTTGCGCATCCACCACTGAAATTTGCCAAGGCAAACTCTCTACCCCGCTAGGAACCGTTACCGACCAGCTTAACTCTTGCGCGGCTCCGCCCGCCAAGTTCATGGGCAATACGGGCAAGGTTTGTGAACCTGCCGTGGCTTGCACTTTGAGAGCCAAACTGGTTTTGGTCACGTTGCGCACGCTCATCATCGCCAGATATTGATCGCCTTCTCGCACCAAAGGCGGCACGCCAGCGGTGAGTTGCACATCTTGCGTGCTGGTGATTTCGGTGAAACCCGTGCCAAAGTAGCCCGTGCCGACATCCGCTACCGCGACTATTTTAAACGCCGTGAGGCTGTCGTTTAACGGCACATTGACCGTCGCCATGCCTTGCGCATCCAGCTTGACGCGAGGTTGCCAGAACAACAGGGTATCAAACAATTCGCGTGACGAAGCCCGTCCGCCGCCCCCGCCTGCTGGCAAGGCTTTTTTACCAAAATGGCGTTTGCCGATGACCTGCATTTGCGCGGTCGAGGTTGCCACCATATAGCCGCGCTCTTGCATCATATCTTCCAACAAGTCCCAACTGGGGTTGGGTGCGAGTTCCAACAAGGCTTGATCGACTGCCGCCACCATCACTTCACTGCCTGCGGGTGCGGGTTTGCCATTGGGTAGACGTACCCGAATTTTGACGGTTGCCTGACCACGTGGCGCGTACACCGTTTTGTCGCTGGTCACCTCGACATTCAAGCGCGCCCCTTTGATTCCCACATCCAGCCGCACGATACCCAGTTTGAAAGCGGGTTTCGCCAAATCCACCATGGCGGTTACAGGCGGCGTGTTTTTACCGCCACGCCACGCATTCCACCATGCGGTCGGCGTATGCCAGCCCCATTGGAAGAAGGAATACCATGGCACTTCGCGCACGCGTCCACGCACGGCTAAAACCGACACGAACACATTCGGCCCCCAGTTTTCGCCGACGGGAATCTCAATGGTGGCATCTTCGCGGCGCAAGGGGCGCACAAAACTTTCCACAATGCCTTCACGCTCAACGGTAATCAAAGCCGTTGCATCATGGAAAGGCGTGCGCACTTGCAAGCGAACCGTTTCCCCTGGTTGGTATTCACGCTTGTCGGGGATAATATCCATGCGATCTTGATCTTGCTGGTCAAACCAAAAGTCACCTTCACTGGAATTGTAATAGCGCAGGTCAGATTGGCTTTCTCCCCCCTTGCCGTCTAAAGCCACCACTTTAAGCTTAATTGCACCTGCTTGTTTTGCCGACACAAAACAATTGAAGATCCCATACTGATCGGTTTTGCCACTACATACGGTGCCTAATTCGTCACGATGTTTTTCGGTTTCATAACTATAGAATCCACCCAAAATCCGTTTGCGATGCACGAACTCCCAACGATGTTCGCCAACCACATTGACAACGACACCTGCGCGTGGCTTGCCGTTAATATCCAGCACGACAGCCTTTAGTGCATGTGTGCCTTCGGTATTTTCCTCATCGTTAATTTGTGCGCCGACAATGACTTCCGCAGGCCAGATTTCTGTTGTGCCCGCAATGGTATGTACTTCACCACTGGGGTCGTTAAAGGTCATTTCGCTACGCAGCTCCATGGGGCTGATAATGGGTTTGCTTAATGGCACAGATATTTGCGCCGTGCCTTGCTTGCTAAGCGTAACCATTTGTTTGTCTAATACTAAATCTTCTACAGGCGCATCTTCGTAGTCATACTCCCTGCCAAAGGAATAGTCACGATAACGGGGAAACGAGGTGTAGGTGTTCGACAATAAACCCGATAACTGTACTGGCTGCCCACTCGCCACGCCGCCATTCAAATAGGACAAAGACAAATTCATGGGTACTTTTTTCACGTTGCCCATGCGAGGCTTTTCGGCTTGTACGACCCCTTTAAATTTAGGCAAACGGAACTCGGATACCCGAAATTCGGCGGTCGAATTCCAATCCCCCATTAGGACGTTATACATGCCTAATTTTGCGGATTCTGGAATTTTCCATTGGGTGATCGCGATACCACGCGCATCCCAAACGAGCGGGAAGGAAATCTCTTCATCGCTGCCATAGACTTGTACGGTGACTTGCTTAGGCAATTCGGCAGGATTGGGATAGGAAAATCCATGCGCTTTAGGCAGTCGCGCGATGTGTTTCATGGACACGGTTTCACCCGCGCGGAACAGACTGCGATCCAACACGGTGTGGATTTTCGGGGTGGAGATCTGATCCCAATCATGCAGGTTATATCGCCAAGGCTCGATCCCTTTATCCCAGTCAGAGCGCACAAAAGAAAAGTCCTCGCCCAGACGAGCGGTCACGAAATTCACATCGCTATCGCATTTGTCGTCAACAGGCAACGGTTTTGCCCACAACATACGCCCCAACGCATCGGTTTTTCCTTGAGCTAATACTTTGTTTTTACAGCCATAGATATGCACATCCGCATTCGGCACGCCTTTGCCTGTCACCAAAGAAGTCACCCATACCAAGCTGTTATCCCGTCCCTTTTTGAAGTGGACGGACATATCGGTGACGAGGGCTTGTGAGCGCACATACATGGGCTTAGGCGTTTTTAACAAGCTGTTGCCAAGTAGCTGGCTTTCGATTTCCACCACATAAAAGCCTGGTTTTTGCAGCGGAATGCCTACCACTTCAAAGACTTGCTCCCCATTGGGCTTAGACAGATTTTGCACCGTGGCTTCGCGTCGCTGCGCTAAATAGGACAACTCACGGGGGTAATATTGATCGTAAGTGGGGGGTTCTTCACTCTCTTGTGGCTGCGTGGCAGGCACTTGTGCTTCAAACGCCTCCATATCCGCCCACGTTTTTAACATCGCGACATCGGTGGTTTCGCGTAGCACCCGCATTTTCAGTTTGGCTTCTACATTGCGCAGCGTGACGGGCAAAACGCCGCCTTCGGTTCTTTCCAAAATCCCAAAATCTGCCGCAAATTTGGCTAAAGGGGGATAGCCCGCTACCCGCGTTTTCAGCGGAAACTGCGCGGCATTACTCAAGGGGCGACCACTCAAATCTTTAAAGTCTTTGGGGATGACAAGGGTAAATTCACTATTGGGTGGGAACGGGCCTTTGAAGGTCACACGCTCCAGATGATCGGTGCGTTCTTGACGGGAGCGTTCGGAGAGACGTTGCCCTAAAGCTTTGCGAGCGGCTTGATATTCGGCACTCCACTCGTTGGGACGCTGTTCGCCATTTTTACCGACTAAGCGAATTTTGTTCGCCAACTCGGCACTCACTGTGTCGCTAAACTCCAACCATAGATTCGACAAAGGCGAGCAAGGCATATTGGCACGCTCACGATCACAGCCAAAACGGGCGGTGAATGGGGTGCGCACTTGGTAGGAAAAGACGCTATCTTCTAGCACCTTTGCGCCACTATCCGACGTGATTCCTCGCCCCCATACCAGCTTCATTTTCATGCCCACAGGCAAGGGACGACTACATTGCAGCGCAATGCCATGGGTGGGTTTCTGATACTCAAAATCAGGTGCTTTGAGTAATTTGGTGTAATCCGCCTGACTGAGTACCGTCACAGGAATGCGCTCGCCCACCCCTTCAGCCTCGCACCACGAATACTGTGCGACTGATTTTGCATTGACAGGTAAAAGTGTACTTAATAAGAAAACTTGGTCTTCTTCGATTTTACGCACTTCGTAAGCGGTCGAGGACGGGGTAATGTTTTCAACCCACGGCCCTTGCGTCACAATATAAAACACCTCTTTGTGAATTTGACCACCGCTTAATGATTTTAAGCCAGACTTCGTGTTGAATTGACAACGTTCACCTATGTTTAAAGGGCGAACCAAATTGTAATGCCAAGTACGAGAATTTTCCCAGCTGCCCCGTCCTTCGATGGGGCATTGAATGTCGAACGGAGCCGCAGCACTACTATCCCCCAATTTCACCACATCATCCGTAAATTCAGCCGTGATTTTTTGAATATCTTTGACCACACCTTGAGGCGTGAAATGATTGACATACAAAGGAGAAGCCAAGCGTTCAGCATCGGCTGGCACAAAGGCTACGCACACCAGTGCGAGACCTAAAAGAATACGAAATTTCGTCAACATCACGCTCTCCTTAAAATATTCCAATTCGTCAACCTACTGATTTTGATGCTGCATTACTGAATTTATGCCTCTCGCCTATTCCCCCCCTCTTGCAGGGGATGGTTAGGAAAAAGGGAGAGGGAGAGGGAAACGCCCCATCCCCTTAAGAAACAACCTTCTCAAACACCGCAATCGATTCCACATGCGAAGTGTGCGGGAACATATTCATCACACCCGCCGCTTTTAACACATAACCGCGTTGTACCAATTCCGCCGCATCGCGTGCCAAGGTCGCGGGATTGCACGACACATACACGATACGACTGGGGTCATGTTCGCCACCCAGCGATTGTACCAATGCCATCGCGCCATCGCGTGGCGGATCAATCAATAATTTATCGAAATGCCCCAACTTTGCTAAGCTGGCATCGGTCATTTCAAACAAGTTCATGGCGGCAAATTCGGTATTCGCCGACAAGCCATTGCTGGCGGCATTTTGGCGTGCGCGTTTGACTAAAGCTTCGCTGCCTTCCACGCCCAACACCTGCGCCCCGCTGCGGGCAATCGGCAAAGTGAAATTACCTAATCCGCAGAAGAAATCAGCAATGCGTTCATGGGGTTGCGGATCGAGCAAGCGAATCGCACGGCTAATCATCACGCGATTGAGCGCGCTATTGACTTGGGTAAATTCAGCAGGCGCGAACGGCATCACGATACCAAACTCAGGCAAACTGTACGACAACGCAGGGGCATCCAGTGGGTAAAACGGCGCGATGGTTTCAGGGCCTTTGGTTTGCAACCAGAATTGCACTTGATGCAAATCGGCGAACGTGCGCAATGCGTCTTCATCAGCGGGCGACAGTTTTTCCATAATCCGCAACACCAACGCATCCACCGCTTCGCCCACCGCCACTTCGATTTGCGGCAACTGCGCGCGGATGGACAAGCCGTTTACCAGTTCGGCTAATAACGGCAACAATCGGGCAATTTTGGGCGCGAGGATTTCGCAATGCGACATCTCCGCGACAAAGCTGCTACGCTTTTCGTGAAACCCAACCAGCGTTTTACTTTTTTTAATCACATACTTAACCGAAATCCGCGCCCGTTCGCGATAACCCCATGTTTGCCCATAAATCGCAGGCAAAATAATCTGCGCTTTGACTTTGCCGATATGCTTGAGGTTATCTTCCAAGATGCGTTGCTTCACCGCCACTTGCGCATTGGCTTCCAGATGCTGCATCGAACACCCGCCACACACGCCGAAATGACGGCAACGAGGTGTAACCCGCATCGAGGAAGGATGGTCGATATGCGTGGCTTGTGCTAATTCAAACGAAGGTTTTTTGCGATAGGCGACATAGCGCACGGTTTCCCCGATTAACGCCCCTTCCACAAAAATCACCTTGCCATCCACATGCCCCACGCCACGGCATTCTTGATCTAAACGGGTAATCGTTACACTATTTTCTGTTGTCATATTTTAAGTTCATTCAAAGCAAGTATTGATAAGCCACGGCAGCACGTGATTGGCGCACGTACCAGCCAAAATTGAGCGGTCACCAGACCGAGCAGGAAAGATACCAGATTTAAGCAAGAAGTGGGAATAAGGGCATCAATTGCCAGAAATTTTCATTTTAAGCATGGGTGGTAACGCTTCTCCCGCTATCGTCATGCGCCCCATATCCTTCGACTGCAATGCCTGTCAGGACATCCCTCCGTTCCTTCTATTTTACCAAACCAGTTTTTTACCCGCCTATTTGTCGTTATGTGCGGCAACGCACAGCACGACTTTTATTCGCTCAGGATAATCACTCATCTGTTGCCCCGTCTTTGGACGAAAAGCGGAAAAAATTGTGTTTAAGACGAATCGAAATACCATCGAATGGCCATCAAACCGCCACGCCACACGATTTGGTTTGAATAGCGTAAACGTGTCCCTAAAAATTGCCCCATGACCTCTAGCCACCCAAAATTAAACTTTCGTACGCGCCTGATAGGGTGGTGTGTTGGCTTGTTACTGCTCACACCGCAAATGAGCTGGGCGGCAGGCACGGCTGCGGGAACCCTTATTTCCAACAGCGCGACCTTAAGCTATGCCACCTCGACTTTCCTGCCCGCGACAGCGACCAGTAACGTCGCGTCATTTTTGGTGGATCAAAAAATAAACCTGCTCGTGGTGGAAGTAACAGGTTCCGCCACCTTCGTGGGGGCTGGGCAAGCCCGCGCCGTCACGACTTTTTTGGTCACTAATTTGGGTAATGCGCCACAAGGCTTTAATCTGACGGCGGCATTAGCCTTGGCAAATCCAGCAGGCGCCCCGCCATTTTCGACCAACGACTTTAGCGCGACTGGGTTGGTCGCTTATGCAGATACCAACAACAATGGCATCTATGACCCCCTGATCGATATTGCCACCTCAATTACCACGCTTGCCGCAGATGCATCCCAGAAGGTCTTTGTCGTAAGTGACATCCCGACAACGGTACTGAGCAATCAGCAATCGGTGGTCAGTTTAACCGCCACGGCGACAGCTCCCGCCACGATGACCGCCTTGGTGGCCACGTTGGGGTCTGATACCGCCGCTGTGGATTTCGTCTTTTCAGATGCCGCAGGTGTTGCATCAGGCGACATTGCGCGCGATGCAAAACATTCGGCGTATGCCGCCTATCTCAATAGTGGCGCGGGTTTAACACTGATTAAGTCAGTGGTCAGCGTACTCGATCCTATGGGGTCAGCGACACTGATGCCAAGTGCTGTGATGACCTACCAGATTGTGGCGACACTCGCTGGAACAGGCACTGCGAACAACATTGTGATTACCGATCCGCTTCCAGCCAATATCACTTACCTGCCAGGCAGCATCATCGTGGACAACATCGCCAAAACAGATGCGGCGGATGCAGATAACGCACAGTTCATCACCGCCAGCCAAACCCTTGTTATTTCGCTGGGGAACGTTGCCCCTCCAGCTAATTTCGTCATCACTTTTCGCGCAACCATCAACTGACCAAAGGAGTTTCCCATGTATATTTTTCGTTTAATCCTCACCGCCAACCTGCTGCTCTTACTGAGCGGCATTTCCCTCCCCGTACTGGCGGCAGAAGACGGCATTAAAGTCACCAGCATCGCTGAAGTCGCGGTGGAGGTCATCCAAAACGGGAAAAAAGTCATCGTGCGTTCCTCACCTGAAAAGGCGATTCCTGGCACGGTGGTGATTTTCACCAACCACTTTGAAAATGTCAGCCAAAAAGCGGCGAGTGATATCGTCATGAGTAATGCCATACCCGCCAATACGGTCTATCAGGCTGGCAGCGCATTCGGCACTGATTGTGCGATCGACTTCTCAGTCGATGGGGGAAAAACATTCGCGCTGGCGAAGAACCTCCAGCTCAGAGACACGGATGGCCGTGAACACACCGCGCAAGCTGCGCAATACACCCACATACGCTGGCATTACGTAGGAGAACTCGCCGCTGGAAAATCAGGCGAAGTCGGTTTTCGCGCCATCATCAAATAGCAAGCTGTCATGAACCTTCCCTATTCAAGCTGCATGGGACGTTGGTTGATGCCAAAACGCATGACCAATCATCTGTTTGATCGCCTCCTGATATGACGCGTACTGCGAACGAGGACGACCCGAAATTTTAATTTTTAGCCTTTATTAAGGAGTATCAACATGAAAAACCATGGCAGACAGCCCAAGCTTGCCGCACGGCTCATCGCGGCGGCATTACTGGGATTGGCGGCGCAAAGTGCGTTGGCAGCAGGCACAAGTTCTGGCACCTCCATTATCAATACGGCGACGCTTGCCTATAGCGTGGCTGGCGTAGGTCAGACGGGTATTATCGCGACTGCACCGACGTTTTTAGTGGATGAAAAAGTCAATCTGACGGTGACAGGCGGTGCCACGACCAACGTCGTCCCAGGGCAACTGGCAACGGTGACCGCCTTTTCGGTGACCAACTTTGCCAATAGCCCGCTTGACTTTAGCCTGGCGGCGACTCCTGCAATCGTAGGTGATAATTTCGACCCCTCCGCGTGTAACGTATTCGTCGAAAGTGGTGCGACCGTGGGTTATCAGGCAGGCGTGGATATCGCCACCTTCGTGGATGAGTTGGCAGCCGATTTGAGTAAGGTCGTGTACGTAGTCTGTAACATCCCAATCACCGTGGCGAATACCAACACGGCACTGGTAGGACTGACCGCGACCGCTCAGGGTACGTTCACTGGGGCCAATGGCAGCTACGCCGCGACAGCGGGTGCCGCAGGTGCGGCGATTACCGCCACGGCGGCGGCGGACACTCCTGCCACCGTGGATATTGTGTTTGCGGATATTGCGGGGACTGAGGATGGCACACGCGATGCCAAACATTCGGCTCACGACACTTATTTAGTTGCCACGGGCGTGCTGGCCATCACCAAGACCGTCGCCTTGTTGTGCGATCCGTTCAACGGCATACTCGTGCCGAAAAATATCCCAGGGGCGATCACCCAGTGGTCAGTGTCCATCGCGAATACAGGCTCTGCGGCGGCAACTCTGACAACCATTACCGACACGCTCACCGCACTGGTGTTAGCGCACGATGCCAATCTGGTTGTCCCTAGCACCGCCGCCAATTGCGTCTCTGCGACGGGAGTACCTGAAAGCCTTGCGGGACGCGGATTTAAGGTGACCGCCAGTGCCGCACGGACGATAGGGGCAACGCTCGCCACCACCGCAGGTTATTTTACGACCGCAGTGGATGCGGATGGCGTGGACATCGCAGGTCAGGCAATTACGGCAACGTTTGCCGCCATCTTGCCTATCGACGGGGCGCATCTGACGGCGGGACTGCTCAATGTCGGTGAGACTGTGACGATTGTGTTTAACGCCACCGAGCTGTAACCGTGTCTCTTCTGCCTAAAGCACACCCCCTCTCCCGTCAGGTTCGCTTGGCGGGAGAGGGGATTGAACGCGCGTTATCCTGTGTCATCAGGGTAGCCCGCTTTTTCATGGGGGCTCCATTTCCCCATAAAAAAGCGTTGCTAATGACCACCCTCTGCCTGCTGTCATCACTAGGCTGGGGGGCTACGCCGCCTAACAGCATCATCACGAACACCGCAACCGCCGCTTACAGTATCGGCGTGAAAATTTCACCGCCAACAGCACGGCAACAGTCAGCACCGCCGCGTGCAACACCATTGGCATCAAAATTGAATTGCTGCAATATGTGCCACCCGCAGGAGCTGCCTTAGCCCCTGTTGGCACCCAAATTGAAGCCGTACAACCCACAAGCTATGCGCCTAACGGGCAGGTCGCGGGGTCCTTTAGCCCTGTGGTCGCGCCGACATTACAGGGAAACTTGACCACGCTGCCCGCCAATTTATTACTCGCTCCCATGAGCGATGCGGCGGGTCGCTCGATTGCCGCCTACGCACGCAATGAGCCTGTTTTTATCCGCGTGATTAGTATGACGCGAACATCAATCCTGCCGCCGCCGACAAGATCTCCGTCACCCTCACCACCACTGCCAGTGGCGACAGCGAAGTGCTGCAATTGACAGAGACAGGCGCATCCACGGGTATCTTTGTGGGGGCAGCTCCCTCGGTCTTTGCCGCAGTGGGTAGTGCCGCACGCCCGAATGACGGGAATATCACCATTTCAAGTCACAACGATACACTCGCCGCCCTATACAACCACACCCATTGCACCACAGGTGCCAATATGGTCAGCGCAAGCAGCGGGCTGATTGATCCATACGGCATGGTGTTCGATTCAACTTCTGGCGCACCTGTTAACGGTGCTGTCATCAGCAAAATCAACTTACTCACGGGCATGTTGGCGACCGTCTATTGCAACGACGGGGTCACCGTGCTGCCCCAACCCGTTATCTCTGGCGCAGCTACGATATGCGATGCCACCATGGATGCAGGTGGTTACCACTTTCCCTTGGTGGCAGTGGGCAACTACAAGCTCGTGGTCACGCCGCCGCAGGGGTTTGTCTTTCCCTCCAGTACGATGGCGATCAATCTGCCTAAACTCATCGGCACCCCCAAAGTTGCCGCCTCCATCCTAGGGAATCCAGGTGCCAACCCTGGCGGTTCATATGGCGGCGCGTTTTCTGTTTGGGGAAGCTCGTTGAGAATTGATCTACCTGTTGATCCTGGCAGCACCTCCATCACCCTTCAGAAAGTCGCAGGCAAAGCGGTCGTCGGTATCGGCGAATTTATGCCCTATACCCTGACTGTCACCAATAACAGCACCACCTTGCCCATCATCGGTGCCTTGATTGCCGATCATCTACCGCCAGGTTTTCGCTACCAAAGGGGTTCGGCACGCTTAAATGGGGTGGTTATTGCCGATCCTGCCATCGCCGCCGATGCGCGCACCCTCACTTTTAAACTCGACATGGCACAGGCAGCGACGGTCACCTTGCGCTATGTGCTAGAAGTCACCCCAGGTGCGCGCACGGGCATCGCGGAAAATATAGCTGCCGCCATTGGCATCATCACCTCGAATACCGCGCGTGCCAGTGTGCTGGTGCGTGAAGACTTGTTCCGAAACCAAGCGATTTTGATTGGCCGCGTGATTGAGGGCCCTTGCAGCGACAAGGTCGATGACAGCTTTCAGGGACTCGCCAATGCGCGCATCACCTTGCAGGACGGCACCTATGTCTTGTCTGATAAAAAAGGTCGCTGGCACATCGACAACTTGCGTCCAGGCACCCATGTCGTGCAACTGGATTTGGATTCCCTACCCCAAGGCTATGCAGTATCCGACTGCAACAAGAACAGCCGCATTTCAGGTAATCGCTATGCCCAGTTCGTCAATCTGCGTGGCGGCACCTTATGGCGCGCTGATTTTTTCGTGCACAAAAAAGCCGCTGCTGAACTGGCTCCTGACCCTGCAAAAGTGGCGATCAGCACAGAATCGCACGACGAAAAAGACCCTGACCGATTGATTGAAGTCTTGCCCTATGATGAGCTGTGGTTATCGACTGCCTTGCCTGGCAACGAGTGGCTGCATCCTCAAGAGAATTTTCATCCTAATCTGCCCGCCATGAAGGTCGCCGTCAAACACGATCCTAAACATCAACTGACCTTGACAGTGAACGGCGAAACCGTCAGTCCACTGTTATTTGAGAGTACCTTAATCAATCCAGCGCACAGCGTGGCATTGAGTAGCTGGAACGCCGTGCCGATCAAAGAAGACGATAACATCGTCGAGTTGCTCATCAGCGATGAACAAGGTCAAACGATCAGTCGCACGCTGCGTCATATTCATTATTCATCGGCACCCGATCACGTCGAATTTGTGCCAGAAAAATCGCGCCTAATCTCAGATGGCAAGACCCGTCCGATGATCGCCGTGCGCTTTCTCGACAAAAACAACATGCCCGTGCGGCGCGGTGTCAGCGGCGAATTTCAGCTCAACGAACCTTATCGTTCTTTCAACCGCAGCACAGCCATTGCCCGCGACCCGCTGACAGGGGCGATCAACGGTCACCCGCGTTTTGAAATTGGAAATGATGGTCTGGCATTGATAGAACTGGAACCCACCACGCAAGCGGGCGATGCCATTCTGAATTTTCAATTCAATGACCTGCGTCATCAGGAAGTGCGGGCTTGGCTTGCCGCCTCTGATCGCGACTGGATACTGGTCGGCTTTGCAGAAGGCACCACAGGACACAAAATACTCTCTGGCAACCTGCAAGCACTCCAAGCGGCTGATGCCGAAAAACAATTGTTCGACAGCAACAAGCTGGCGTTCTATGCCAAGGGGCGCATCAGGGGCGACTACCTGTTGACCATGGCGTATGACACGACCAAGAAAACGGGCAACAAGTTGCTCAAACAAGCCGTTGATCCCACGCAGTTTTACACGCTGTATGGGGATGCCAGTCAAGCTCGGTTCGACGCGGCAACCGCCAGTCGCCTGTACCTCAAACTTGAACGCCGTCAGTTTTATGCCATGTTCGGTGACTATGACACGGGGTTGAGCATTACCGAATTGTCCCGCTATAGCCGCACCCTAAACGGCATCAAGAGCGTGTACAAGGGTGAGCAGGTCGGTTATAACGCTTTCGCCAGCGTCAATTCTCAAGCGTATGGCAAAGAGGAAATTCCTGGCAACGGCACCTCAGGGGTGTACAAACTGTCGCGCGGCAATCTGGTTATCAATTCCGACAAAATTCGCATCGAATCCCGTGACAGATTCCAGTCTCAGCTCATCGTAGGCACGCGCACGATGACCCGCTATCTGGATTACGACATCGACTATGCGTTAGGCACGCTGATATTCCATGAACCCATCACGACAAAAGACAGCAACTTTAATCCTAACTTCATCGTGGTCGAGTATGAATCCGCTGATCCTGCCGATAAGGCAGCCACTTTCGGCGGACGAGCCAGTTTCAAACCCGTCAAAGCAGTCGAATTCGGCGCAAGTTTGATACGCGAGGGCACGGTCGGTGCGACAGGTAATTTGCAGGGCTTGGATGCGACCTACCAGCTAGATGAACACACTCGTATCCATGCCGAAGCGGCAACCACCCAGCGCAACCGCACAGGAACGGCATCCAGTGGCAACGCTTGGTTAGGCGAGGTGCAACATCACGAAGCGCAGTGGGATGCGAAGGCTTATGTGCGCGAACAGGCAACAGGATTCGGTTTGGGGCAGCAAGCAGGCAGCGAAATAGGCACGCGTAAGATGGGGATGAATGGCAAAGTGAAACTCTCTGAAACCTTAAGACTGCAAGGTTTGGCATACCAGCAGGAAAATTTATCGACCCATGCCAATAACCGCGTGATTGAAGGACGCATGGATCAGATGTTCAGCCCAGATTTCAATGCGTACTACGGCGCACGCACGGCGCAAGACCGCAGTGTTGCGGGTCAAAAGCAGAGCAACCAGCTTATCACGGGAGCGGCCTACACCCTGCCAGACAAGAAGACCACCTTACGCGGAGCCGCCGAAATCGGCACAGGTACGGCAGGGAGCCTCAGCATGCCAGATCGCCTCCTGTTCGGTGCCGACTATAAAGTCACCGAACAATCTAAACTGTTTATCGAACAGGAACTTGCCCGAGGCGAACTGATTGCCGCCAATACCACACGCGCTGGCGTGCGCACCCAACCTTGGCATGGCGCGGAAATGACCGCCTCCGTGGGCAACAATTTCTACAACGATTCCCAACGCTTGTATAGCAACATGGGACTGGTGCAACGCTGGCAAATCAACGAGCAATGGCTCACGGATTTTAGCGTTGATCGCAGCCAAACCCTGCGCAACACGGGCGTGCCGCTGAACATCAACACCACACCCGCCTACGGCACAATCACGGGTGATTACACGGCGGCGACGGCGGGTGCGGCCTACCACGACACGTTATGGAGTGCCAATGGTCGCATGGAAGTTCGCAATGCCAGTGCCGCTTGGCAAAGAAATCTGCAAATGGGTATGCAGCGCGTTTTGGAAGATGGTCGCGCGCTCGCGGCTGGGTTCACCCTGCGTAATGCCTATGGCGCAACCGTCGGCACCACGCACAACAGCGATCTTCGCCTGTCTTATGCGCACCGCCCCAATGACAGCGAATGGGTTTGGTTTGACCGTGCCGATTACATCACCCAGTCGAATCAAACGCCCCTCTCGCAACTCAACGGGGCGAAGCTGGTGAACAACCTCAATGCCAACTATATGCCCAACCGCCGCACCCAGATTTCGCTGCAATATGGCGCAAAATATGTGCGGGATGTCATCGACGGCACCGATTACAAGGGCTATACCGACCTGCTGGGCGCGGAGATTCGCTACGATGTGACACCTGACTGGGACATCAGCGCGTTCGGCTCGGTGATGCGCTCGGTTAATGCTGGGGTGCATGACTACGGCATGGGCGCATCTATAGGCTACAACCTGATGGAAAACACCTGGGTATCGGTGGGCTACAACGTGCGGGGTCTAAATGATCGCGACTTCGTCGCCTCCGCCTACCGTGCCAGCGGGCTGTTTATCACGCTACGCATCAAAGTGGATCAGGATACTTTTGATTTGAACCATGACCTTACTCACTCCCCTACCCGTGAACAACCTTGAATCGAGGGAAAGGGTGAAGTGCATAGGTAAGTACCTGACTATAAATGATCGTGCGGTTGTAATCATATTTGTTGTGGGTACGAATTCATTCGTACATCGCCCGAAAGGGCGAGAAACAAGTCAGTGATCCCATGTTTCATATTCACCGAATTCGAATAGCTGGAATTTTAAGGATGCTGTTACCGATCCAGTGGGCTGACCACTCCCTTACCGCCCTTGTTTAACACATGGGTGTAAATCATGGTGGTGGAAACATCGGAATGACCCAGCAATTCCTGAATGGTGCGGATGTCATAGCCGCTTTCCAGCAAGTGGGTTGCGAATGAATGTCTGAGTGTATGGGTGGTAGCAGGTTTTGCAATACCCGCCCTTTTCACCCCAACGCGAATCGCTCTTTGAAGATTCTGCTCGTAGATGTGATGGCGACGGTGTATGCCTGTTCTTGGATCATCAGACAAGCCTGGGGCGGGAAATACCCAGAACCAGCCCCAAGATTTGTCTGCATGAGGGTACTTTCTCGATAAAGCATCGGGCATTTCCACGCCAGGAATGTCGGCTTTCCTATCCATATCAAAGAGAACCTGCACCTTTTTCAAGTGCGCCTGCAACTCTGACACTAAGGATTGCGGCAACATCGTCACTCTGTCTTTGCGCCCTTTTCCCTCTCTCACCGTCACCTCGTGTCGATCAAAGTCAACGTCCTTTACGCGCAACCTGACGCATTCCATCAAGCGCATCCCGCTGCCATAAATCAATCTAGCCATCAGCGCATACATCCCATCCAGATTAGCCATGAGTCGGTGAACCTCATTGACCGACAACACTATGGGAACCCGTTGGGACGGTTTGGCGCGAACCAGACCATCCATCCACGGTAGGTCTATGCCCAACACTTCCCGATAAAGAAACAGCAATGCGGACAAGGCCTGAGTCTGCGTGGAAGCAGAAACCTTGCCGTTGACCGCAAGATCGGTCAGAAAGGCTTCCACTTCGGGTGCGCTCATATCGCGGGGATGCTTTTTATGATGAAAAAACACAAATTTTTTAATCCAGTTTGTGTATGATTCTTCGGTTCGCCGACTATAATGCTTCGCCAGCATACGCTCACGCACCACTTCCAGCAGCATAGGGGCATGGGGTGCTGAGTTTGTAGGAGAGGGTGACATGTTTCAATTCCGCTGTTCTGTTAAATCAATGGGTTGCAGTATGGCAGGACATGTTATACAGAACAACCACTTTTTTATACAGAAGAAGTTCTGTATATTTCACGTTGAACTAAACCGCTAACGCGGTGGCTGGTAGCTCACAGTCACCGCATTTTTATTTGCGCATAGGGCTTGCTTTTCGACTGTCGAGATAACACCTTGGATATTGGGAATCTTCCCTTTCTCCAAGGAGAATATCATGACACCCCTCCGTCAAAACATGCTTGATGCCATGCTGCAACGCGGTTTTGCCAAGCGTACTCAGGAG
>JBASWK010000115.1:0-14732 GCA_049276435.1 Gallionella sp.
AAACAAGCTACGAATAAGCTCGTCCTTTTCGGCATGGCTGAGTAAATTGAGGTCGGGTATTGAAGTCATGTGGCAAACTGTACGTGATTTGCGCGATTAAAGCAAAGGGGGAGCTGAGTAGTTACCTTTAATCAGTCCTGACACTTTGCTCATATCGGCACGACCGACAAACTTGGGTTTGACCATCGCCATGACTTTGCCCATGTCTTGTGCACTGACCGCGCCTGTTGCGGCGATGGCGGCATCAATTTCAGCCAAGACTTCAGCTTCGGTTAATGGTTGTGGCAAGTTGGTAGGGTGGATTGCCTTGCGGCGAATCCACCTTACTCGTTGCATCAATTTATTGATTTAACAAAGAATTTACATACAGCGCAATAACGATTGCGCCCTGCAAAATGTCCTTGTTTTTTGGGTGAAGCAAAAAAGTCTCTATTTTTAAATCGCTCATGTTATTCGCGTTTAGGCGCATTAAACAACGTCAGCGCGTTGGTTGAGATGTTGGCATCTTCAATCGCCTCAACTTTAAAACGCAAGGGCAGCGTTTCTTGGGTGATATTCGCACTCGGTACTTTGACAAATACCGTCAGAAATGCACCGTGTTGACGGGAAATGAGGATGGGTTGTTCTGCTCCTACCACGACTAAGCCGTTGACTGGCGCACTTGCACTCACTTTGATGTGAATAGCTTGGCGTGTTTTATTTCTGATTTTGAGCGCGTATTTGTTTTGAATCGAGCCGTCACTCATGCGCACAAATAACGGTTGCCGTTCGGGGGTCACACTAAGCGTCAAGGGCGAAATATGACTGATGCCGTAAATGAGCGAGGCAACTGAAAGTAGTATCAGCGAGAGATAAATCCAAATCCGCTGCTGTTGATACGGTTTCTTAACAGGCTTACCCGCCATCTCCACGGGCGAGGCATAGCGTATGAGTCCTCTTGGCTGACCAATTTTGTCCATGATGCCGTCACACGCATCAATACATAAACCGCAGGTGATGCAGCCCAATTGTGATCCTTGGCGAATGTCGATACCCGTGGGGCATACCTGTACACATTGGAAGCAGTCGATGCACGCTCCTTGCTGTGTTTCATCCTTACGTCGTTTTCCACGTGGCTCACCGCGCTGACGGTCGTAAGTCGGCATGATGGTTCGCGTATCCGTCATCACAGACTGAAAGCGAGCGTAGGGACACATCCAGACACACACCTGCTCGCGCATCAAGCCCGCGTAGAGATATGTTCCTGACACAATCGCCGCCAGCGTGACCCAGCCTGCTTTTGGCAATCGAAGCTCAAACAGCCTGTGCCAGTATTCAAACGCATCCATGAACCAGATTGAGAAGCTGATGGCAGTGAGGAGTGCTACGCCTAGCCAAAGCGCGTGCTTGGTGAGTTTTTTGATACTTTTATCCCAATTCCACGGTGCGGCATCCAATTTGCGGCGGGCGGTTGGATTGCCTTCGATTTTTGCTTCAATCCAGACAAACCAATCCGTCCAAGTGGTTTGAAAGCAAAAATAACCGCACCAAACCCGCGAGGCAATTGCCGTGGTCGCAAATAACACCATGGCGGCAATCAGCAGCATAAATGACACCATCCAGATGTCATCAGGAAAAATGGAGAGGTTGAAAAAATGAAATTGGCTGTGGTCGATATCCAGTAGGATGGCTTGTTTGCCGTTCCAGCGCAGATAGGGCAAGACGAAAAAGGGCAGCCACATGGTGGCTTGTGAGATGCTTTTCAACGTGCGAAAAAATCCACTGACGTGTTTCGCATGGATGACCTGCTGATTGGTATGGCAAGAATCTGACACTTGAGATGACACACTGATAACCTTGATTTCATTTTTCATATTCCCGCTCCCACGTTTGAATTGGGCTTTATCTTAAGCGCGAGACAAGTACAATAACAGCATCAGAAGTCACTAAAAAAACCATATCAGATGCTTTTGTGATTGCGTGAATAAGGGGAAGAAATGAAACGATACGAACAGCTTGCGGAGGATATTGCTCGCTCTATCCAACAAGGTACGTTGGGGCGGGGTGAACGGTTGCCGTCTATTCGTCTTGCCAGTGCGGCGCGCAAAGTCAGCCCATCGACGGTGTTTCAGGCTTATTACTTGTTGGAAGCACGCGGGCTGATTTCGGCACGGGAACGCTCGGGGTACTTTGTATCTGGCGGCGCAGCAGGATTGCCGCAACTGCCTGAACCGAGCTTATCCGTCGAGGTGGAAGCGACAGAAGTGGACGTGAGCAATTTGGTTTTTGAAGTGCTGGAGTCAACGCGGACGCGTAAAGTCGTCCCGCTGGGTTCCGCCTTTCCCAGCCCGCTGCTATTTCCCATGGCGCGATTGGCGAAAACCATGTCGTCTTGTGTTCAAAGCATGAGTCCGTGGTTAAGCGTGGAAGACATCAGCCCTGGCGATGAAAATCTGCGGCGGCAAATTGCGTTGCGCTATTTAATCGACGGACTGCATGTGCCCGCCGAAGAAATTGTCATTACCAATGGCGCGCTGGAAGCGTTGAATCTTTGCCTGCAATCGGTCACAAAACCAGGTGATGCGGTGCTGGTGAGCTCGCCCACGTTTTATGCCGCGCTGCAATCCATTGAACGACTAGGGTTGAGGGCGATAGAAATTCCTAATCATCCACGTGACGGCATAGACCTTAACGCTCTGGCGCGCGCATTGGAACGGCACAATCCGCGTGCCTGTTGGTTAATGACGAACTTCCAGAATCCCATGGGCAGCTTAATGTCGGATGACAAGAAAAAAGAGCTGGTGGCGTTAATCACCCGCTTCAACGTGCCGCTGATTGAAGATGACGTTTATGGTGAGCTGTATTTTGGCGACCAACGCCCGCGCCCTGCCAAAGCCTTTGATACCGCTGGGCTGGTGATGCACTGTGCTTCGTTTTCAAAATGTCTCGCGCCTGGTTATCGGGTGGGGTGGGCTGCACCAGGGCGTTATGCCAAAACCGTGGAACGTCTCAAACTCACTTCAACACTGGCAACCTCTGTACCCGCCCAAATTACCCTCGCCAGTTATTTGAAAAAAGGGGGCTACGATAAACATCTGCGCAACTTGCGGCACAATTTGTTGTTGCAACAAATCCAGTTCGTCGAGGCGATAGAGCATTATTTTCCCGAAGGAACGTGTTTGACCCCGCCCAGTGGCGGCTATTTTTTATGGGTTAAATTACCCGATGGCGTGAACGCGCTGACATTACATCGTGCCGCGCTCAATGCAGGCATCAGCATCGCGCCAGGCCCAATGTTTTCCGCACATCAAGACTATGCCAACTATATCCGACTAAACTACGGGCATCTGTGGGGTGTAGAAATGGAAGGTGCAATTGCGCGTTTAGGAAAGCTGATTCGCCAGTTTGTCCAACCACCCTATTGAAGAATTTGTGCGGACGGTGCGTACACAAATTCCTAGGCGCGCTCAAAAAACAAGCTCGTGTAGGGCGAAATTGAACCCTATGTTTGAAGTTTTGTAAGTCAGGTTAGGCGCAAGCCGTAACCCGACTTTTTCGAGGATGCCCGTCGGGTTACGCGATGAAACCGCTAATTCGACCTACATGCCCTTTTCTCTTCCTCCTTCCTTGCGGTGCAATTGCACCCTGCCCTAGAATCCGCTGCGCTACCTCTAGGCTACTTTTGCACCACTTCGTCGAGCACAAACCCCCAACTATCAGACGACAAAAAAGATGGGATCGCTTGCGCGAAACCCATCTTGTTTTGCTACAGCCAGACTTAAACCAACCGTGCTTTAATCAGTCCTGACACTCGGCTCATATCGGCACGACCGACAAACTTGGGTTTGACCATCGCCATGACTTTGCCCATGTCTTGTGCACTGACCGCGCCTGTTGCGGCGATGGCGGCATCAATTTCAGCCATGACTTCAGCTTCGGTTAATGCTTGTGGCAAGTAATTTTGCAGTACCGACATTTCAAACTTTTCCACATCCGCCAATTCTTGGCGACCAGCCGCTTCGTATTGGTTGATGGAATCGCGGCGTTGTTTGTTCATCTTTTCGATGATGACGATGATGTCGGTATCCGTTAATTCAATCCGTTCATCGACTTCGCGTTGTTTCATCGCGGCGAGCAAGAGACGAATTGCGCCCAGACGTGCCGTTTCTTTGGCGCGCATGGCGGATTTCATATCATCGGTGATTTGTTGCTTGAGCGTCATAGTTGCAACCTTTTGCCCCATCCAGAACGGACGGGGCGGGTGAGATTAGTACAGCTTAGGGGGCAGAGTTTGACCCATGATACGTTTGTAATGACGCTTAACCGCAGCAGCCATTTTGCGTTTACGTTCAGCAGTGGGCTTTTCGTAGAATTCGCGAGCGCGCAAATCTGTTAATAAGCCAGTTTTTTCGACGGAACGTTTGAAACGACGCATTGCAACTTCAAACGGTTCATTTTCTTTTACGCGTACTGTTGTCATGGACAAGCTACCTATCTAACCAAAAATTTGAGGGCGCGATTCTAGCAAAAGCCTATATGCACCACAACCTTAATTTGTGATTATTTATGCTAAACAGGTTTTTTGATGGGTTGTTGCGCGGTTGCGCAAAAGATAATCAGGATTGCTGTTGCCCTGACGGGGGTTTTCGGGGAAAATCCGCCTCCCCATCCACCCTTATATTCAGAGATTTAACTGGGTATGTCCCACATTGAAAAAACACAGCATTTAACGGCTTTGCCGTCTGCGCCACCGATGAGTTGGTATTTTGAACCGCACATTCTGGCTGTTGAACAACAAAAGCTCTTTGCACAAGGGCCAAATTACGTCGGGCATGAATTGATGGTGCCCAACTTAGGGGATTACCATGTCTTAACAGGCGAAGCACAGATGTTGGTGCACAATCCCGATGGCGTAGAGCTACTGAGCAATGTTTGCCGTCATCGACAAGCGACCATGCTGGAAGGACGCGGCAATGCCCAACACATCGTTTGTCCGCTGCACCGTTGGACTTATGAGTTGGATGGGCAATTGCTGGGCGCGCCGCATTTCCCGCAAAATCCTTGTTTGCACTTGAATAAGTCTGTTCTGCAAAATTGGAATGGCTTATTGTTTAATGGCGAACGGGATGTCGCGAAGGACTTGGCAAAAGTGGGCGTGATGCAAGATTTGGATTTTTCAGGCTATATGCTAGATCGCATCCAAGTCGATGAATATGCCTTCAATTGGAAAACCTTTATTGAGGTTTACCTTGAGGATTACCATGTCGTACCCTTCCATCCTGGCTTAGGCAATTTCGTGAATTGCGATGACTTAAAATGGGAGTTTGGCGAGCAATACAGCGTGCAAACGGTAGGGATCAATCATGCTTTGCGCAAAGTAGGCAGCGAAGTGTATGGTAAGTGGCAGGAGCAGGTGTTGCGGCTGCATGGGGGAAAACTCCCTAAATACGGCGCAATTTGGCTCACCTACTATCCCAATATTATGGTGGAGTGGTATCCCAACACGCTGGTCGTGAGTACGATTATTCCGCGTGGCACAGAAGCCTGCACCAACATCGTGGAGTTTTACTACCCTGAAGAAATCGCCTTGTTTGAACGTGAGTATGTGGAGGCTGAACAGCGTGCTTATGACGAAACGGCGATAGAAGACGATGTGATTTGTCTGAAAATGCACCAAGGTCGCAAGGCGCTGTATCAGCAAGGGATAGAGCAGCACGGTCCTTACCAATCGCCTACGGAGGATGGTATGTTGCACTTTCACGAGTATTTACAACGACATCTAGCACCTCACGTTTAAGCTCACAGGGCGGTGTCATTAAGATCGGGACAGCTAAATAACGGATAAGCCGTTGTTCTATTTACAATCGTTTTTTAAAAAGGTTTTTTATGTCTGAAATGCTCGACAAACTGTTATTCATGCTGTCATCCGCTCCGTTTTGGGTGGATGTCTTTAAAATTATTATGATTGACCTGTTGCTCAGTGGCGACAATGCGGTGGTCATTGCATTGGCGTGCCGCAACTTGCCCGCTCATCAACGCAAAAAGGGCATTATGTTTGGGGTGGGCGGGGCGATTGGGTTGCGCGTCATTCTGACTTTCTTTGCGGTGGGTTTGCTGGCACTGCCTTATCTCAAGTTGGTGGGCGCGCTGCTGCTGTTATGGATCGGGATCAAGCTCATTTTGCCCGAAGATGAGCATAGCGAAAACAACATCAAGGCGGATGATCGCCTGTTTGGCGCGGTCAAAACCATTATTGTCGCGGACTTTGTGATGAGTTTGGATAATGTCTTGGGGGTGGCCGCTGTGGCGCATGGCGATGTGTTTTTGTTGGTATTTGGTTTGCTGGTGAGCATCCCCTTGATCGCTTGGAGTAGTCAGCTGGTGTTAAAGCTCATTGACCGCTTCCCCTTCATTATTTATGGTGGTGGCGCATTGCTCGGTTATGTGGCGGGAGAGATGTTGGTTGGTGAAGCAACCTTTGCATCACTGGTTGAGCATCGGCATTATTTTCATACCGTTGTGCCGATTTGTGGCGCGCTCTTCGTGCTAGGGATGGGTAAATGGCTCGCGACACGCAAGCGGGCTCAAGCAGAAGTGGTCAATTTGCTAGATGCAAGCGTGAAGTCCAAAAAGTGAGTCCGCAGGGCGTATCCCAAATTAACGATCTAACGTTGAGAGAACATAAAATATGAAATTCCTGATTCCCATTGATGGCTCGGTACAAGCGAATGCCGTCGTTGATTACGTGTTAAATCATGCGCAAGACTTAAGCGTGCCGCCCCAAATCTGTTTGCTGAATGTGCAATGGAAAATTGCCACGGGCAATGTCAAATTGTTTATCAATGCCGATACCATTGAGGATTATTACCGTGAACGTGGCATGGAGGCATTGGCTGCGGCGCGTGCCAAGTTAGCGGCCGCCAACTTAGATTATGAATATCACATCAGTGTCGGTACCCCTGCCGAGGCGATTGTGCAATATGCCAATCAACACGGCATCACCCAAATTGTGATGAGTCATCACGGTGAAAGTGATTTGCAAGCTTTGTTGTTAGGATCGGTCGTTAGCAAAGTCCTCCATCTCGCCAGCTGCCCTGTCTTGGTGGTGAAATAGCACACGGCGTGTTGGGCGAAAATAGGGATGACACACACCACTAGGGTTGCATTTTGAAAGATTGGTCGTTAAGCCTGCTATCGAAAAAGTCTTTCTGGAAACAGGATGGCTTGGTTGGCGTGTTCGTTGTGCTGGCGATGCTGCTTGGTGCAAACAGTCAATGGATGAATAGTCTAGAGCAACAATTTTATGATTGGGGGATGCAGGTATCTGCCCGCGCGCCCAGCGACCAAATTGCCGTCATTGTGATTGATGAAAACAGTGTTAATAATTTGGGACATTGGCCGTGGTCACGCGCCATTCATGCTCGAATGATAGACACTCTGAGCAACGGACACCCTAAGCTCATCAGTTATACCCCTGCCTTTTTTGAGCCGCAACTGGATGAAGGCTTAAGCTACCTTTATAAAATTGCGGAATTCATCGGCACACCCACGTTTAGAAATGCGATTCGTCCTGAGCATATTGCTGAATTAGCGCAATTAAATGGCTTGTTGCACGGCGCGACGCAAAGTCTTGATCACGATCAGAAACTCAGTGACAGTATGGTGCAAGCCAATAATGTGCTGCTGGGTATGTCATTTGAGTGGGGCGGGGAGTTGCAAGGCAAACCCAATCAGCCTCTACCTGATTATGTTGTGCGCAACAGTCTGACTAATATACAAAATCTAGACGCAACCCAACCCTTAGTGACGAAAAGTATCGCGGCACCTATTGCGATGTTCGGTGGGATGGCGATGGGTTTAGGACACGTAAATGTTTATCCAGACCGTGATGGCAAGGTGAGAACAGACCCCTTGGTCGTGCGATATTATGACCAATACTATCCTGCTTTGTCGTTGATGTTGGCAGCCAAAAGCCTCAATTTGGATATCAAAGACATTCAGGTTAAGTTAGGCGAAGGGGTGCAATTAGGCAACCAAAAAATTGCGACGGATGCACAATTGCAGATGCACCCCTACTTTTATCCCGATCATGATGGCTTACCTGCATTTCAGGCAGATTCTTTATATGATGTTTATACGGGCAGAATATCCCCTGAAAAATATCGGGACAAAATCGTGCTGATTGGCACCTCGGTCGCGGGTATCGACATCTTTCATTCCACGCCTGTGCAAACAGAAATTTCCCCTGTCTTTAGGCTGGCACATTCGCTGTCCAGTATTTTGAAGGGGGATTATTTTGTGACTCCTCGCTGGGCAACATGGCTTGAGTACACCTTATGCTTATTGGTGGCGGCTTATTTGATTTTGGTACTACCCCGTTTAAAGCTTTCTTTTGCGGTCGTCCTCAGCTCACTTTGGCTGGTCACTTTATTGGCGACCCCTGTCTTTCTCATGCTGACCCAATCCATTTGGTTGCCGTTGATGTTGCCTGCGACATTCTTGCTGATAGGGCATTTGCTCTTGGGGGTGAAACGTGCATTTAGCTTTAAAAACGGCACGTTGCATCCCGTACTTGCGTCAGCAGAAAGCAATAGGATGCTCGGCTTGGCTTTTCAAGGGCAGGGGCAATTGGATGTGGCGTTTGACAAGCTGCGCCAAGTGCCGATGGATGAGAGTTTAATGGAGGTCTTGTACAACCTAGGACTGGATTTTGAGCGTCAACGCAAGTTTAGTCAGGCGGAGTCGGTCTTTAAATACATTGCGGGTTATGATGCTAATTTCCGCGATTTACCGCAGCGTCTAAATCAAGCACGTACACTTTGGGATACTTTTGTGTTGGGGGGTACGCCGCTACCTCGTACCAATGTGAGTAGTTTGGTATTAGATGGGATCAACAAGCCGATGTTGGGGCGTTACGAAATCGAAAAAGAATTAGGCAAGGGAACGATGGGCGTGGTGTATCTTGGTCGAGATACCAAAATTGGTCGCATGGTCGCGATTAAAACCATGACTTTTTCTCAAGATTTTGAAGCGGAAGAATTAAAAGAAGTGACTGCTCGCTTCTTTCGTGAGGCCGAGACGGCAGGGCGATTGAGTCATCCGAATATTGTGGCGATTTATGATGTAGGTGAAGTGCGCGATTTATCTTATATTGCAATGGAATTTTTGAATGGTGAAAATCTGGAACAATATACCCAGCCCGATCATTTGTTACCGTTGAAAAAAGTGGTTAGTATTATCGCTCATGTGGCAGAAGCGTTAGACTATGCACATAAACAGAGTGTGGTTCACCGCGATATTAAGCCTGCCAACATTATGTATGATGCGAAAACAGAGGGCGTTAAGGTGACGGATTTTGGTATTGCGCGGATTACCAATTCCAATCAAACTAAAACAGGCATGGTGTTTGGTACGCCGTCGTATATGTCGCCCGAGCAACTGGCGGGTAAGAAAATTCAAGGAACATCCGATCTGTTTTCACTGGGGATTACTTTGTACCAACTGGCTTGTGGTAAGCTCCCATTTGAAGGGGAGTCAATGGCGCAATTGATGTATGCTATTGCCAATCAACCCCACGCGGATATTCTCGCGGTGCGTCCAGATGTACCACCTTGTTTAGTAAGCATTATTAATAAGTCTTTAACGAAACGGTGTGATACGCGATACGCAACTGGCGCGCAAATGGCTGAAGCCTTGCGATTATGTGCAGCAAGCACTTGGGTAGATATTCAATGAAAGTGATAGACGCGTTACAGGTTTTGGCTCAGACCCATTCTGGTATGGTGCGATCACATAACGAAGATACGGTCGATTACAATGCGCGTCATGGTTTAGTCGTATTAGCCGATGGCATGGGCGGCTACAATGCGGGGGAAGTGGCGAGCGGAATTGCCGTTTCAGTGGTATTGACTGAAATTACGCAGTATTTGCAAACAGGTAGTCCACTGGAGCGGGATGAGCTTAAGGGCGAAGAACGTGCTTTGTCGTTGTTACGCGATAACATCTGCAAAGCAAACGGTTCAATTTATAATGCGGCGCATAGCCAGCCCCAATATGCAGGCATGGGGACGACAATCGTCGCCGCCTTGTTTTATGATAATCGCGTCGCGGTAGCGCATGTTGGTGATTCGCGTATGTATCGTTTGCGCGGTGAGATATTGACTCCCGTCACGCGAGACCACTCTTTTTTGCAAGAACAAATTGATTGTGGTGTGATTAGCGCAGAAGAGGCACGCCATTCCAGAAACAAGAATCTTGTGACGCGTGCCGTGGGGATAGATGAGGAAGTGGCCCCCGAAATTCACGTCCACAATGTCTGCGTGGGCGATATTTATCTATTGTGTTCTGATGGATTGAATGACATGGTTGAAGATAACGATATTCAATCTGTACTGTATGCGATGCAAGGCAATTTATCGCTTGCCGCAGCGCAGTTGATACAAATAGCCAATGATCAGGGCGGAAAAGACAATGTTTCTGTCATTCTGGTGAAAGTAGTGGCTGATTTTGCTGAGCCACGCAGTTGGCTTGCAAATTTGTTAAATCGGTTTAAGACATAAATGAGTGTGAAGGAATAGCGATGACAGCAAGATTGATACTGAGCTTAAATGGTGCGGTACTCGGTGAGTATCCACTGGATAAAGAGCGGGTGACAATAGGGCGCAAACCCTCTAATGATATTGTCATTGAGAACCTTGCCGTCAGTGGTGAACATGCTGTGGTTATTACCCTGTTAAATGATTCGTTTCTGGAAGACTTAGATAGCACCAATGGGGTGATTGTGAATGGCTTTGAAGTTAAAAAGCACTATTTGCTGCACCATGACATTATTGAAATTGGACGGCACACCTTGCTCTATATTAACGACCAACAAAAGCCGTTGGATGATATTGAGAAAACCGTGATGGTGCGTCCTGCGGCAAAACCCCACATAGTCAGTGCAGAGACAAAAGTGAGTGAGCATGATACGACCGCGCCTTTGTCCCCCACGCCCAAAGAGTCCCCTGCGGTAAATACGCATCTGAATACGTTGGTGCAACCCTCCGTGCTACACCCCGTGGCGGTGATACAGATTCTAACGGGACCTAATACGGGCAAGGAGTTAGAACTCACCAAAAGCCTCACAACCTTAGGCAAGCCAGGGGTGCAGGTCGCCGTTCTCACCCGTCGTCCACATGGATTTTTTATTACCCATGTGGAAGGTGGAAATTTCCCATTGGTCAATGGACGACCACTCAAAGATCAGCCGCATTTGTTGCAAGATCACGATGTGATTGAGCTAGCGGGGATCAAAATGGAATTTTATTTAAAGTGAAGTACGGTGGATATAGGCGTGAAGTGGCAGAAAAATCAAGTCACGCATTTAATCCCTGCGTTTAATAAACAAGGCTATAAATCACGATGAAACTTAGAGTATTGGGGTGTAGCGGTGGCATTGGCGGTAATTTGCATACCACCTCGTTCTTGCTGGATCAGGATGTGTTGATTGACGCAGGGACAGGTGTCAATGAACTTAGCCTGACCGAGTTAAGTAAAATCGACCACATTTTCATTACCCATTCCCATTTGGATCACATCGCCTGCATCCCTTTGCTGGTTGATAGCGTTGGTTTTATGCGCGAACGTCCTGTGACTTTGTATGCGCGCGCAGAGGTGCTGGAAATTCTCAAGACCCATATTTTTAATTGGAAAATATGGCCTGATTTTAGTGAAATTCCGAACGCCCAACACCCCTTTATGCGTTATGAAGAAATGGAAGTAGGCGAGACCATTTCATTGGACGGGCGAAAAATCACGGCACTCCCTGCCAATCATGTCGTGCCTGCGGTGGGTTATCATTTGGACAGTGGTACGCATAGTCTCGTGTTTAGCGGCGATACCACGACCAATGATGCGCTCTGGAAAGTGGTTAATACCATTAGCAACTTAAAGTTTTTGATTATAGAAACGGCTTTTTCTAATAGCGAAAGAGACTTAGCAATTTTATCTAAGCATTTATGTCCGTGTTTATTGACAGAGGAGTTAGGCAAGTTTACCCGTCAGGCAGAAATTTTTATCAGTCATTTAAAGCCAGGTGAAATGGAGTTGATTATGGATGAAATTAATCATAGTGAGCATGGGCATAATGCAAAAATGCTACTTAATAATCAAATACTTGAGCTTTAAATTTAGTGAATACTTCTGATAACAAACATCCTCGTTTTGCAAGGAAGCCAATATGAGTACAGTCAAAAGTGCAGGGAGTTCCCCCCGTGATATGGGTATCGTGTTGGAGTTCAATAAGAACCTCAATCACGTCACCAATAAGGTTCATGCTGCCAGCAATGTTGATGAAATTATTTTAGAGGTAAGCAAGGACATTTGTACCTTGTTTAATGCGGATCGTCTGACCATTTATGTCGTGGGGGAAGATAATGCCTCGCTGGTTTCTAAAATCAAAACAGGACTAAAATCCTTCAAGGATTTAAAGCTGCCGATTGCCGAGCAAAGTCTGGCGGGTTATGCCGCTGTACACAAAAAAATGCTCAATGTTCAAGATGTGTATGACACCAAAGAGTTGGCGGCGGTCAGTCCTCATTTGCGATTTTTACAAGAGGTGGATAAGCGCACAGGCTATCGCACCAAGCAAATGCTGGTCGCGCCTATTCTGGATGCCAGCAATAACTCTTTGGTTGGCGTGATTCAGGTCATCAACAATAAAGCAGGTGTTCCTTTCTCGAACATGGTCGAAGAAGGATTGCAAGAATTAGCAGAAGGGATTGCCGTCGCTTTGCGGCAGCGTCAGCAAACCACGGCGATTAAAACCAAATACGATTTTCTAGTCAGCAACGCGGTGTTGACCGCCGCCGAATTTGACTTGGCAACCCGTGCCGCTCGCCGCAAAAATGTGGATCTTGAAGCCGTATTGATTCAAGACTTTCAAGTCAGTACCAGTGCATTAGGCAGTGCATTGGCCAACTTTTTTGGCGTGGTCTATGAACCCTTTAAAGATGACCGCATCAAGCCTGCTGAATTATTAAAGAATCTAAAGCGTGATTACATTGAAAGTAGTCATTGGATTCCGATTGATGAAACCCAAGAGGGACTCATCATTCTAACGACCGACCCTGAGCGTATCCAAGCCTCGCGGGTGGTTAATAATATTTTTTCACGTCATCGACTGGTGTACCGAGTCTGTACCCAGCGGGAATTTAAGCAAACGCTAGATCAGTTTTATGGGGGAAGCAGTGCTGCTTCAAGCAGTGATACTACTGATAATTCCGCGTTAGACGACTCTTCTTCCGTTCAAGATTTGGTCTCGGATTTAAGTTCTCAGGATGTGGATGAAGATGAAAATGGCAATATTAGTGCGGACGAAGCCAGTGCTGCTTCGGACAACGAACTGGTCAAACTCGTCAATAAGATCATCATTGATGCTTACAAAATGGGTGCGTCAGATATTCACATTGAACCCAGTCCAGGTAAGGGAAAAACGCAAATCCGTGTGCGCAAGGATGGTTCTTTGCTCAACTATATTGAAATCCCGTCTAGTTATCGCAATGCGCTGATTACTCGCATTAAGATCATGTGTGAATTGGATATTTCCGAAAAACGCAAGCCGCAAGATGGCAAGATTAAATTTAAAAAATACGCGCCACTGGATATTGAGTTGCGGGTGGCGACTATTCCCTCACAAGGCGGCGTGGAAGATGTGGTGATGCGGATTTTGGCTTCAGGCGAACCGCTACCATTGGAAAAAATGGGATTTTCTGCCCGCAACAACGAGCTGATTAAAACCACCGTCAGTAAACCTTACGGACTGTTTTTTGTATGCGGACCAACAGGTTCAGGTAAAACGACCACGCTGCACTCCATTTTAAAATTCATCAACACCCCCGACACCAAAATCTGGACGGCGGAAGACCCCGTCGAAATTACCCAAAAAGGCTTGCGTCAGGTACAGATTAACAAAAAGGCGGGGCTGGATTTTGCCACCATTATGCGGGCGTTTTTGCGGGCAGATCCTGACGTGATTATGGTGGGCGAAATGCGGGATAAAGAAACCGTGTCCATCGGGATTGAAGCCTCGCTGACAGGTCACTTGGTGTTCGCCACCTTGCACACCAACAGCGCGCCAGAGTCCATTATTCGTTTGCTAGACATGGGGATGGATCCGTTTAACTTTGCCGATGCCTTGTTGGGGATTTTGGCGCAACGGTTGGCAAAACGCTTGTGCGGCGATTGCAAAAAACCACATGTCGCCACGCCTGAGGAAATTAAACTGTTACTAACGGAGTACAGCGCGGAGCTGACCAATACCACGACATGGCAAAAAGATCCCAATGCCGCCATGCGAGGGATTTATACCGACTGGGTAAAATTGTTCGGCAATGAAAATGGTCAAATTACCTTGAACTCTCCCGTCGGCTGCCCAAAATGTTCCAATACAGGCTACCGTGGGCGGGTGGGCTTACATGAATTGCTGATTGGGAGTGACCCCGTTAAACGCGCGATTCAAGGTCATGCCCGTGTGGCAGAGCTGCTAGCCATTGGACTGGAAGAGGGGATGCACACTCTGAAACAGGACGGTATGGAAAAAGTGCTGCAAGGCATTACCGACATGCACCAAGTGCGGGCGGTGTGTATTAAATAGAGAAGGGAGAAGGGAGAAGGGAGAAGGGAGAAGGGAGAAGGGAGAAGGGAGAAGGGAGAAGGGAGAAGGGAGAAGGGAGAAGGGAGAGGGGAGAAGGGAGAAGGGAGAAGGGTGATGCGCT
>JBASWK010000116.1:0-9664 GCA_049276435.1 Gallionella sp.
AAACAAGCTACGAATAAGCTCGTCCTTTTCGGCATGGCTGAGTAAATTGAGGTCGGGTATTGAAGTCATGTGGCAAACTGTACGTGATTTGCGCGATTAAAGCAAAGGGGGAGCTGAGTAGTTACCTAATTTGTGTAATTTAGAGCCTGGATAATTCATATCCTTAATATCACTGGCTTGGTTTAACCTGTCTAATACCCTAGCCAGTTTTTGTATGTGATCACTATTGATTCCTTTGCATTGATCATCATAAAAAAAGTTCTCTAATTTTTTAGAAGCAAAACTTTTGATCATTTAATTTGCCTCCGCGCCGCATAAATATCTCCTTAAGAGTTGAAGATACGGTGCATTGTAAACAATCTGTTTGCACTCGTCCAATATTTTTGAAGTCTGTGATGTGTAACTGATAAAGCGGATTCGCTTGTACGCAATCCGCCATTTCCCCTCAAAATCGGCGGGTTGCCACGCCAACCCGCTACCAAATTACCCCTTCCGATACAACGCCGATTGCGCGTGGGCTTGCAACCCTTCGCCAAACGCCAAGGTCGCGGCGATGTCGCCGAGTTTTTGCGCGCCTTGGGGGGAGACTTGGATCAGGCTGCTGCGTTTTTGGAAGTCATATACGCCGAGCGGGGAGGAGAAGCGCGCCGTGCCTGAGGTGGGCAAAACGTGATTGGGCCCTGCGCAGTAGTCGCCGAGGGATTCGGAGGTGTAGCGTCCCATGAAAATCGCGCCTGCGTGTTTGAGTTTGGGCAAATAGTCTTGCGGGGCTTCGACGGAGAGTTCCAAATGTTCGGGGGCGATGCGGTTGCTGATGCGGCAGGCTTCATCCAAGTCGGCGACGTGAATCAGCGCGCCGCGATTTTCGAGGGCGGTGCGGATAATGGCTTTGCGCGGCATGTGTTCGAGCAAACGGTTGGCACTGGCGGCGACGGCTTCGAGGAATGCGGCATCGGGGGAAATCAAAATGGCTTGGGCGAGTTCGTCGTGTTCGGCTTGGGAGAACAAATCCATGGCAATCCAGTCGGGATTGGTTTGCCCGTCACAAATCACCAAAATTTCGGACGGGCCTGCCACCATGTCGATGCCGCAAGTGCCGAATACACGGCGTTTGGCGGAGGCGACATAGGCGTTGCCAGGGCCGACGATTTTATCGACTTTGGGGATGGTGGCGGTGCCGTAAGCCAAGGCGGCGACGGCTTGCGCGCCGCCGATGGTGAACACGCGATCCACGCCTGACAAATAGGCAGCAGCCAATACCAATTGGTTTTTGATGCCGTCGGGCGTGGGCACAACCATGATGAGTTCTGACACGCCCGCGACTTTGGCGGGTAGAGCGTTCATCAACACCGACGAGGGGTAAGCGGCTTTGCCCCCTGGGACGTACAAGCCCACGCGGTCTAATGCGGTGACTTGTTGCCCCAACAGCGTGCCGTCTTCGTCGGTGTAGCTCCACGAGGCTTGCACTTGTTTTTGGTGATAGCTGGTGACGCGAAGTGCTGCGGCTTCGAGGGCGGCGCGTTGTTCGGTGGGCAAGGTTTCAAATGCGACGCGCAACTCTTCTTTGGGCAATTCCATCGCAGCAGCATTCGCCAAGGGCAAACGGTCAAAGCGGGCGGTGTATTCCAACACAGCGGCATCCCCCCGCTGGCGCACGTCTTTCAGAATCGCGACGACGGTGGCTTCAAGTTGTTCATCGGCAGTTTCTTCAAATGCCAAGACATGGGTCAATTGGCTATCGAAATCAGCATCACGGGTAGAAAGGCGGCGAATTTGCATGGTGAGTTCCTTTGAAAAACCCTCCGCACTGAGCGGATCACGGGGAAAGGGAGGGTATCGGTTGATATATGTCAATCTCCCGTTCATGGTTTGATCGTTCGACACGCTCACAACTTACCACGAACGGGGCAAAATTCGTAGGGAGGATGCCCCTACAATTATCATTCCCTCCCCCTAGCAGGGGGAGGGTTAGGGTGGGGGTTGAAATCGTCGCTTGGATGCAAACTTTCAACCCCCCATCCCAGCCTTCCCCCTGCAAGGGGGAAGGGGTGTTTTTATTTCACAATAGCGTTGGCGAACGCGTCCAGCATGGGTTGAATCAGCTCGCGTTTGAGTTTCAACGCGGCTTGATTGACGACCAAACGGGAAGATACGTCGGCGATATGCTCTACCGCCCGCAGATGGTTGGCTTTGAGGGTGTTGCCGCTGCTGACCAAATCGACAATCGCGTCGGACAATCCGACCAGCGGGGCAAGTTCCATTGATCCATAAAGTTTAATCAAATCAACGTGTACGCCTTTGGCGGCGAAATGTTCGCGGGCGGTTTGGACGTATTTGGTGGCGATGCGCAAGCGTGCGCCTTGTTTCACTGCGGCTTCGTAATCGAAGTCATTGCGCACCGCGACCATCATGCGGCATTTGGCAATGTTCAAATCCAGCGGTTGGTACAAGCCCGTGCCGCCGTGTTCGTTCAACACATCTTTGCCCGCCACGCCCAAATCCGCCGCGCCATATTGCACATAAGTCGGCACGTCGGAAGCGCGCACAATAATCAAGCGCACATCGTCGCGGTTAGTCGGCAAAATCAATTTGCGCGAGGATTCAGGGTCTTCTAAAGCATAAATGCCCGCCGCGTTCAACAACGGCAAGGTTTCTTCAAAAATACGACCTTTGGATAAAGCGATGGTAATCATGGGGGTGACCTTTGTTGGCTTAAGTATCTACACGATTCCCTCCCCCTAGCAGGGGGAGGGTTAGGGTGGGGGTAGGATGCTTCGCCTGTCATGCAACCTTTCAACCCCCATCCCAGTTGCCCCCTCGCTTCGCTCTCCCCTCTGCTAGGGGGAAGGAGTCGCGTCAGTGGCAGAAAAAAGGGATGGTGTGAAATCACGCATCCACTATCCTTCTTTTTATTTCAACCGACTAACCTGCGCGCCGAGCGCGGAGAGTTTGGCTTCTAGCTGTTCGTAGCCGCGATCCAGATGGTAGATGCGGTCGATGATGGTTTCGCCTTGGGCGACTAATCCCGCGATGACCAAGGAGGCGGAGGCGCGTAAATCCGTCGCCATCACGGTCGCGCCTTCGAGATGGTCGCGACCTGTAATCACGGCGGTATTGCCTTCCACGTCAATTTGCGCACCGAGGCGGCGTAGTTCTTGGACGTGCATAAAGCGGTTTTCAAAAATCGTTTCCACCACGATGGAGCTGCCTTGCGCGATGGTGTTCATCGCCATAAATTGCGCCTGCATATCGGTGGGGAAGGCGGGGTACGGTGCGGTGCGCACGTTAATCGCTTTGGGACGTTGCTTCATCACCAAGTTGATTTTGTCGCCCGACACGGTGACGATAGCCCCCGCTTCGCGCAGTTTGTCCAACACATTGTCAAAGCTATCGGCACGGCTGTGGGTCAGGGTAATGTTGCCGCCCGCTGCGGCGGCTGCCACTAAAAACGTGCCGCTTTCGATACGGTCTGGCATCACGTCATGGTTCGCACCATGCAATTTTTCCACGCCTTCGATGTGAATAATATCGCTGCCCGCGCCTGTGATTTTTGCACCCATCGCGATTAAACAATTCGCTAAATCAACGACTTCGGGTTCACGCGCGGCATTTTCCAAAATGGTGATGCCGTCCGCCAAGGTCGCCGCCATCATCAAATTTTCCGTGCCTGTCACGCTGACCAAATCGAAGCAAATCCGCGCACCTTTGAGGCGTTTTGCCGTGGCGTGGATATAGCCATGTTCGATGTGAATTTCCGCGCCCATGGCTTGCAAGCCTTTGATATGCAAATCCACGGGGCGTGAACCAATGGCGCAACCGCCAGGGAGTGACACCCGCGCTTCGCCGAAACGCGACACCAGCGGGCCCAACACCAAAATCGCGGCGCGCATGGTTTTGACCATGTCGTAGGGAGCTTCGAGTTTATCGAGGTTCGCGCCATTAAATTGAGTGGACTGGCGGTCTTGCGACACGCGCACGCCGATGTATTGCAACAATTTCGCCATGGTGGCGACATCGTGCATATCGGGCAAGTTCGTCAGTTGAAAGTCGTCTGCGGTCAATAAACTGGCGCACATAATCGGCAGCGCGGCATTTTTCGCACCTGAAATTCGGACTTCGCCGTGGAGGGGCGTACCGCCTTGGATGGCAAGTTTTTGCATGGTTTAGGGAGTTTTAATCAAAGTTGCACAGGGCGGGCTGCCCATTCTTGCGGGGTAAATGTTTTGATGGATAGGGCGTGAATTTCGTCGCGCATCCGATCACCCAAGGTTTGAAACACCAGTTGATGACGCTGCACGCGGCTTTTGCCGACAAAGGCTGCACTCACCACCACGGCTTCAAAATGCTGACCATCGCCCACCACGGTGAGGTATTCCGTCACCATATTTTGGGCGATATTGGCTTGGATACTTTCAGGCGTGACGTTCATGGCGAGGGCGGGAGTAAATCAGCTACGCCGTAGAGTGTGGCTAAACTGAGGACGTTTTTCGGCAATGCCTGTACATTCAATTGGCGTTGTTTGTTTTGTGCCGCGCGCAACCAGCCTAGCAACATGCTGACCGTGGCGGAATCTACGACCTCCACATGGGAAAAGTCCACTGACAAATCCCCTTGGGCAAGCTGTTGCAAGCCTTGATTAAACAAAGCGGGTACGGTTTGCATATTCAACGCGCCGCGAATGACAAAGCGTTCCCCTTCTTGCTTCATCATTTTGGATAGCCTTTCGTGGCAGTGGCATTTTTGTCTTGCAGCACTTTAATCAGCCCATCCAGTCCGCCTTTTTCAATTTCGCTCGCAAAACTGCTGCGATAAGTGGGAACTAAGCCCGCGCCTTCAATCGACAAATCAAATACTTTCCAGCCATCTTTGGTTTTTTGCAGCTCGTAATTCACTGCCAAAACCGAGCCATTTGGCTTGACGATGTTGGTTTTTACGGTTACTTCGTCATCCGCATCCGTCGTTTTAGTGGGTTTAACTTCAACACGTTGGTCACGATAGGAGCTAAATGCCTTGGCGTAGGTACGAACCAACAAGTTATGAAACTCGGCGATAAGCGTTTCTTTTTGCGCGGGGGTCGCGGTGCGCCATGATCTGCCCACGGCCAATTGGGTCATACGTTGAAAGTTGAAATGTGGCAGCAATTTCGCATCAATCAGTGCCACGATTTTTTGTTGGTTGCCCGATTGTATGTCTTTATCTTGCTTGATGATGCTAATCACCTCGTCGCTGGTGCTTTTAATCAACGCATCAGGCGCGACCATTTCTGCCTGCGCTACACTCACTAAGCAGCATAAACCTGCCAATACTTTAAGCCATTGTTTCATTTTAAAATCTCCTAAAATTTAATCTGTTGTGCTATGTTTCCCCTTCACTACATTCCCTCCCCCTCGCAGGGGGAGGGTTAGGGTGGGGGTTGAAACGTTCACTGGTAGCGAACCACTCAACCCCCATCCCAGCCTTCCCCCTGCTAGGGGGAAGGAGTCGTGTATCAAGGGGGCTACATACTTACTTCGCGGGTTCTTCCGCCTTGCTGTAAATAAATTTGCCGATCAAATCTTCCAATACCATGGCGGATTGGGTCTTTTTGATTTCGCTGCCAGCGGCTAAATTTTCGGTATCGCCGCCAGGGCTCAAGCCGATATATTGTTCACCCAATAAGCCTGCGGTGTTGATATTGGCAAAGGTATCTTTTGGAAAAACATAGCGTTTATCCAAGCTCATGGTCACCTTCGCTTTATAGCTGGTGGTATCCAAGCTGATGTCGGTCACCCGTCCCACCAACACCCCTGCACTTTTGATCGAAGCCTTGGGTTTCAGCCCGCCGATGTTGTCAAAATAGGCAGTCACTTGATAGGTTTCTGCCACATTATAAGTGCTCAGATTGCCGACTTTCATCGCCAACATCACCAACGCGGCAATGCCTGCCATCACAAATATCCCTACCCATAAATCCAGTGTGGTGCGTTCCATGCTTAACTTCCTCCAAACATCATTGCGGTCAAAATAAAATCCAGCATCAAAATTGCCAAAGACGAGGTGACTACCGTGCGGGTGGTTGCACCCGATACGCCTTCGGCGGTGGGCGGTGCGTCATAGCCTTCAAACAAGGCAATAATCGTCACCACCGTGCCAAATACAAAACTCTTTAATACGCCATTCATTACGTCGTGCTTAAAATCCACCGCAGCCTGCATTTGCGACCAGAACGAGCCTTCATCTACGCCGATTTGTATCACGCCGACGAAATAGCCGCCCAATATCCCCATCGCGCTGAACAACGCGGCTAACAACGGCATGGAAATCACGCCCGCCCAAAAGCGCGGGGCGACGATGCGGGCGATGGGATTCACCGCCATCATTTCCATCGCGGACACTTGTTCCGTGGCTTTCATCAAGCCAATTTCAGCGGTCATCGCCGACCCTGCGCGACTGGCAAATAACAGCGCGGCAACCACAGGACCTAATTCGCGCACCAAGCCCAATGCCACCATCACGCCCAGCGCGGATTCCGAACCGTAGCGTTTCAGCGTTTCATAGCCTTGCAAGCCCAACACCATGCCGACGAACAAGCCCGCCACCACAATGATGATGAGGGACATCACGCCCGTTGAAAATAACTCTTTAACAATCAAATGGAAACGACGAAAGCTGTTGCCTGAGTGAAACAAAATCAAGCCAAAAAATCGGGTCGCCAGCCCGATGCGCCACACGGTATCGACCGTGCGGCGACCAATCCCACGTAGGGCACTCACGATAGCCATTAAGATTCAACCTTTAAATTCAAATCCTGACGGTAATCCCCGCCAGGGTAATGGAACGGCACAGGGCCATCCACCTCGCCACGCACAAACTGACGCACCCAATCCTTTTCGGAATGGCGAATTTCGTCTGGCGTGCCTTCTTCCACAATGACCCCGTTCGCCATAAAGTAAACGTAATCCACGATTTTTAACGATTCCTGCACGTCATGCGTGACCACCACCGAGGTCGCCCCCAAGGCATCGTTTAAGCGGCGAATCAAATCGCCCACCACGGTCAACGAAATCGGATCCAGCCCTGCAAACGGTTCGTCATACATAACCAGCATGGGATCAAGGGCTACGGTGCGCGCCAACGCCACCCGCCGTGCCATCCCGCCCGACAATTCCGACGGCATCAAATTATGCGTACCGCGCAAGCCCACGGCGTGCAGCTTCATCAACACCAAATCATGGATCAATTCTTCAGGCAAATCGGTATGTTCGCGCATTTGAAATGCCACATTGTCATACACGGACATATCGGTAAACAACGCACCAAACTGGAACAACATCCCCATTTTGCGGCGCATCGCGTACAAACCCGCTTGATCCAGCTCGTGAATGATTTGCCCATCGACTTTGACATAGCCTTTCGTGGGCTTTAGCGCGCCGCCAATATGGCGCAATAATGTCGTTTTACCACAACCACTTAGCCCCATAATCGCAATAAGCTTTCCTTTCGGAAAGGTCATATTGATGCCTTTTAAAATGGCACGCTGATCGTAGGAAAAATTAAGGTCTCGAATTTCGACCAAGGCAGATGAAGACAAGGTGAGATTACCTAAAAACGAAGGATGCGCATTCTAAACTAGACTGACGGGATTACTCAAATTATCGTCATGACCCAGTACGATATAAATGGATGTCTAGTCATCTTTTGGTGGCTACTTCTTGCGCTTGGCTTTTTCGTACAGCGGCATTACTTCAGGCAAATGGCGTTGAATTTCTTGCACCCGATTTTGACCCGAAGGGTGGGTGGAGAGCCATTGCGGTGGCGCGCCTTTGTTAGCGGCAGTCATTTTTTGCCACAACGACACGCCTGCACGCGGGTCATAACCTGCGCGTGCCGCCAATTCCAACCCCACAATATCGGCATCCGTTTCATCGCCGCGAGAGAACTTCAGGGTCAACAACGAGCCGCCCGCCTGAAACAAGCTGCCATATTGCCCGCCGCCAATTTTTTGGCTCAAGATGGAAATGCCAAACTGGGTCAACTCACTTTTTGCCATCCGCGCCCGCGCATGTTCGCGCAACGCGTGGGCAATTTCATGCGCCATCACGATCGCGATTTCATCGTCCGTTAATTTCAAGGTCTCAACCAGCCCCGAATACACCGCAATTTTGCCGCCTGGCATACAAAAAGCATTAAGCTGCGCATCATGAATTAAATTCACTTCCCATTTCCATTGACTGGCGTTCCCGTTGAATTTATTGGAAAAAGGAATGATGCGGGTCGCAATGGCGCGCAAGCGTCGCACTTGCGAGTCGTTATCCGCACCCAAGGTGTGATCGGCGGCGGCTTTTTGCAACACCTCGGCATATTGCACCGCCGCTTGTTGCTCCAGTTGCTTGGCAGGTACGAGATTGCGCAGCGTCGAGGGTTTGCCCACATTCACCCCATCGGCGTATGCAAGCCCCACTGGCATCGCCAAACAACACGCCGTCAGCAATGCACCCAGCAGTGGCGTTCCCCTGATTTTGGAAACAGTATTGAACATGACTTTAAAATCCTAAGAGATTGAAATGGCGGAAATGATAACGGAAAATGGAGAACACAAACGCAAGTAATTCAAACCTACCGTAGGTGAAAATAGGCACAGAGCATTGCGCCAGATGGAGCTAGAGCATTTAAGGAATGCGTCCTAAACGAGATTCTGAAAGGATTAGACGGTAATGCGTTTCATCGAGCTGTGCTTGCAGACAAGACACATCCTTGAGCTCCTCTGCACTAGCAATAAGTTGGTGAATTTCTCTAACGTTGGTTTCTGAAATACGACATCCGAGAATGACAGACCGAATTGCGGATATTGGAAATTTATACAGATGAACTGCCGTCGCGCCCTCTCCAATAACGACATCAGCCGAAGTCAAAGGAAGCATCATTCGCCACTCGGTTTCATAGCTCCATTCAACACCTTTGGTCAAAAAAGGTGCAAAGTCCTCAACCTCTGACAAAACCAGCGATGGACGTTCCTCTCGATAGATGACCTTGCGAAGATGACGGAACTCATCATCTGAGTTCTTTCGTTGATCGAAGAAGGGAGAATTTATATCAAATTCGACAACGAAACCCTGATGAGAGGAAGCATAGTGTGCCCACATGAGTAAATTTTCAGGTGATTCAGTCAGACAAAGAATCCCGATCATCTCCTCGAAAGTCTTATAAATAATTTGTTGTGCTATTGGCACAGCTATCTCTGCGTACTTCTGAAGCTCTACTTTAAACTCAGGCAACTTGTCTTTAGCCAGCTTATGCAATTGCTCAAGTGAAACCTGCTTGCGTTGCTGTGCAGGGAGTTTTGCATATTGCTCGGTAAGAATACTTTGCAATTGTGTTTCAAATCCAGCTTCAATTTTGTCTTTTGAACCAACGGAAGATATATGGGGCTTAAGTTCAAATGGATCATTAAAAACCTTCGGGGAAGAAAAGCGAATTGTGCCATTCCGTAAAACATCTATACGATCTGGATGAAAATACTTATAGAGACGCATGGTTAATGACCCACTTAAATTTATGACTAGTGTCGCGTCACGCATCAAATGTCGGATAAAGACGTTTGAGTTTAACGCGTGCATTTTCGGTGGTAAATTGCCAGTTTACTTTGGCGTGAATCTGGTCGCGGCGGGCTTGCCATGCGGCGACT
>JBASWK010000117.1:0-5203 GCA_049276435.1 Gallionella sp.
AGTTGTTGGTCGCTAGTCGTTAGTTTTTAGTTGCTGGAGTGAAATGTTTTTATCATCTATTTGAATATATTGTAAAAAATATAGTGAGGGCAGCTTTCCCACATTAACTAACGACTAGCGACTAGCAACTTAAAATACCCGAAAATTTAGGTACAGGTGCTTAGCACGTGCCGACACCGTGGCAATTTCGAGAGCCGTTTCCGTCAATTTGCAACTGATGAAAAAATAAAGCTGGCGGGTCTAGTTATTGACTGGCAAAGACCTTGGGCGTAATGTGCTGTGTCCCTGATTAAAGGGCAGGTATCTTTTGTCCAAATCTTATATCTAGGCGATGGTATGCAGAAATTGAATGATAAGCTAATTTTTTCGTGCATCCCTGCGCCGATAGGCGGCGCAAGTTCCGCCGATGCCAACTTCGCCCAACTCCAAGTCTGGCGCGACCTCAACCAAAACGGCGTATCTGACGCAGGCGAATTGTTCACCCTGCAATCACTCGGCATTCAAAGCCTCAACACCGCCATCACCAGCACCCCCAACGCCGCATTGGCGGGCGGCATCCAAGCCCAAACAGGCAGTTTCACCCGCACCGACGGCACCACCAGCACCATGGCGGACATTAACCTGACGCAAGACACCTGGCACAGCCGCTATATTGACCAAATTGCTGTACCTGCTGCGTTGCAACATTTGCCCAATATCAGCGGCATGGGACGGTTAAGGGATTGGCGGCAGGCGGGAAATGACGAGATGTGGTGGCGGCAGGCATGAAAAATCAGGACTACAAGAGGATTGATGAGCGATTGCCGTTGTCCGTATATCTGAGACTTACTTCGCAGACAATTGATGGGCTTTCTTGGTTGCTCGTGTGTGTGGTAAGCATATTTTGCATTCTTGATTTAGAACTAGGATTCCACTTATTTCCTTTGAGAGATGCAGCTTTACCATCGAAAGCTTTGATATTGTTATTGTCTTCACCATTGTTAGTTTTTTTAGTGCTGGTTCGCTTACGGCAGCTCCCATTCTCTGATTCGTTATATGCCGCTTGGGGGCGGGCAGTAGTCTGTTTATTTGTTTTTTTGATAATCAATTTTTAAGGAAATAACGTCATGGGTATTATTGAGGGGCTGGTCAAAGCGACTGAAAAAGTAGATGGTATGGGAGGTATTTATGAAGGATTTAAAAAACTTTCTGAAGCAAAGGATGCCGCAGAAACAACTGCTGCCGTAGCTCAGATTGTAGCTGAAACTGCCATTACAGTAGCGGTGACTGCATATGTGAGAACGGCAATGTCTTCGTTGCGCCTTGGATTCGCTGTTTCTGGAAAAATTTGGCAGTGGGAGGCTATATCCTATGCATCAGGTGCTTATTCAGGGAAAATAGCGGGCAATGCTATCGATTGGGTAAACTCTAAGAATATAGGGGTGAAACTCTACGATTGGAATCATCCAGACACAGCCCTAATTGACAACCTCCTCCGCGACCCCGCCACCTACCGCATTGTCTATTACGACCCCTTGGTGTTGGATTTAAACGGCGACGGCATCGAAACGGTCGCATCCAACGGTATGGCAGGCGCGCTGTTTGACCTCAACAACGACGGCATTCGCACCGCGACGGGTTGGATTAGCAGCAACGACGGGATTTTGGTGCGGGATGTGAATGGCAACGGCAACATCGACAACGGCACGGAAGTGTTCGGCGACAGCACCAACATTGCCAACGGCTTTACCGCCGCCAATGGTTTTACTGCCCTCGCCAATATGGACAGCAACGGCGACGGCGTAGTCAATGCCGCCGATGCCAATTTCGCCCAACTCCAAGTCTGGCGCGACCTCAACCAAAACGGCGTATCCGACGCAGGCGAATTGTTTACGCTGCAATCCCTCAGCATTCAAAGCCTCAACACCGCCATCACCAGCACCCCCAACGCCGCATTGGCGGGCGGAGTCCAAGCCCAAACAGGCAGTTTTACCCGCACCGACGGCACGACCAGCACCATGGCGGACATTAACCTGACGCAAGACACTTGGCACAGTCGCTATATTGACCAGATTGCCGTCCCTGCTGCGTTGCAACATTTGCCCAATATCAGCGGCATGGGACGGTTGCGGGATTTGCAACAAGCCGCCGTGCTGTCTCCCGCACTGGCAACGGCGTTGGAACAATACACTGCCGCAACCACCTCCACGCAGCGCAAAGCCTTGTTGGACTGCGTAGCGAATGATGCCGTATTTGAGGTAAGGAAAACAAAATGAATCGCAACAGAAAAATAATGACGCAGTGGTTGCTTATTTTGTCTTTGTTTTTGCCATTCGTATCGCAAGCTATTGAACCACAAATAAAATTTTCATCTGATGACGCGCCATTTGTCACCAAGACGCGTGAACTGATAAAAGCATCTGGAAGAGTCGATCTCAACGAGCATATCGAAAAGTGTCAAAAAGGAAATTCGCGTTCCTGTTTTGCGCTTGGTGTTGCATTTGTTTTTGCGCAAAATCACTAGCGTCCGCCAATTTAATCTAATAAATTCAATTGGTTATCATTTTTTACCCAAGCATCTTGCATTTCAAAATTTCTAAGTAGTTGATCAAGCGGTGTTTTTTCAAAAAGGGTCAGGCTTAAAATTTGTAAAATTGTGTAAAGTGTCGCCTCGGTTTTGAGGTGTTTTTTCACGATGGCGACCAGCACATAAACGCTGATGGCGATCCAAATTTGTGTTTTGACGGCGTTTTCGGTCGTACCATAAAACTGCTTGATGCGCAGATGCTGCTTGATCCATTTGAAGAACAGTTCGACCTGCCAGCGACAACGGTAAAGTTGGGCGATAGTCAGGGCAGGCAAGTCGAAGTTGTTGGTCAGGAAGACTAGATATTTCTGGTGTTCGGCATCGTAAAACTTGATGCGGCGTAGGTGTTGCGGGTAATCGCGGCTGGCTTTGATCGAAGTTAAGGCAATGGTTTGATCACAGCGCAGCCCCGTGGACTGATCGACTGGACGCGAGTAAATACGGCGAAATAGCAGATTGGATTTTCCCCGAATGACAAAAAATGCCTGCGCTTGGTGCAGGGTAAACCAGCGGGCGAAGTCGGTAAAACCGCGATCCATGATGTAAAAACTGCCCGCTTCGGGGATCAGAATATCGAGTACATTCACCTCCGTGCATCTTGCCGTCGCTAATGTGAATAAAGGTGGGAATGTTGCCGCGCAGGTCAAGTAGCGTGTGCATTTTGACGGCGGCTTTGGTCTGACGAAATTTCGCCCACGGGAAAACGCTCAGGCACAAGTCTATGGTCGTGGTATCCAGCGCATAGACCGTCTGCTCCAGTTCCACCGCAAAGCTGTCGCGGGCATACAGTGTTCGAGCGGTTTGGATCAGGCTCATCGCGAAGTCTTGGTAGATGCGCCAGTCGCGGGATTCGTTGGCATCGGCCAGGGTGCTCTTGGCGATGTTGCCACGAATGCCCAAGTGATAGAGCTTGGTTTGATGGGCGCGCAGACAGGTTTCGATGTCGCGCAAGCTTTCGCGGTACGTCAATTGCGCGAAGGCGAGGCAGAGAAATTGGTCAAGATGCGAAAACGTTTTAGTGGGATATTTGGATGGATAACGCTGCACACAGCGGCGAAAGGTGTGGAGCGGCAAATATGCCATGAGCTGTGCGAACACCAACTTGCCTGAATACATAATGAGAAACCGCACGGGAAAAATGCCAGTTTCTCAAAAAATTCACGTTCAAGTCGGTAACACCCCTTAACATGGGATTTTTTATTTACTATCAGGCTGTTATGCAATGAGATTGGTGGAATTGGCGGACACTAGTGGCGCAAAATGTAAAAAAAGATGCGGTCATTGGGATTTTTTGGGAAACAAAAGCCGCCGAAATGGGTTATTTGGACGCGCAGTACAATTTATCCGTTGAATACCTCGATGGCGTTTCAGTGAATAAGGACTTTGAAAAAGGGATCTATTGGGAGCGTTTAGCGGCTGATAACGGACATCGCGTTGCAATGTTTCATCTTGCGATATCCGCATGTAATGGGGAACGGAAAAATATGACTTGCGAGGATGGTATTCAGTATTTGAAGCGTTCAGCTCAACAAGGATTTGCGCCTGCAAAGACAACACTTGGATTACAGTATCTACGACAAAACAAAAAAAGGGAGACTTCGGTCGCCCTTTTTTGCATTGACAATGCTTTCGCTGAGCGATAGTATTTGCACCATGATAACGAGCTTTCAAAATAATGAGACACGCAAGGTTTGGGAGGGTGAATTCTCTCGTAGCCTGCCTGGCCAGATTCAGGCGATGGCAAGGCGCAAACTGCGGATGTTGCATAATGCCCAGAGCAGCGACGATTTGCGCATTCCTCCCAGCAATCGTTTGGAAAAACTGAGCGGCAATCGTGAGGGGCAATGGAGTATTCGGATCAATGACCAGTGGCGTATTTGTTTTTATTTTGAGGCGGGTCTTGCCAGTCGGGTTGAAATTGTTGATTATCACTGAGGTTGCTATGAATAAATTACCTAATATCCATCCAGGAGAAGTGTTGCGCGAAGAGTTTCTCATCCCGCTGGGAATTTCCCAATACCGTCTCGCCAAAGAAATCGGGGTGACCGAGGCGCGTATTTCGGGTATTTGCACGGGAAAACGGGCGATTACTGCCGACACCGCGCTGCGTTTAGCGGCTTTTTTTGGCACATCATCGGCGTTTTGGATGGGATTACAAGCCGATTTTGACACCGAAGCCGCCGCCGCTTCTTTGGTGAACGTGTTGGAGCGCATTCACCGTTTTGAGTTTTTAGACACTGGCAAGGCGGCGTGTTGTGCGATGTAGTTACGCAAGGCTAAGGGCGTAGGGTGGGCTGACGGCCTTATCGTCTGCCCACGCGGTTTTGGCATCCGCGTGGGCAAAAAACATGCCCACCCTACTCGACTCAAGCAATTACAACTGGCGCGCTGCATAGAAGATTTACGCGTGCCACCTAGTAATCGACTGGAAGCCTTGCAAGGAGACCGCGCAGGGCAGTACAGCATCCGCATTAACGCGCAATGGCGGATTTGTTTTACGTTTGTCGATGGTCATGCGGATGCGGATGCGGATGCGGATGCGGATGCGGATGCGGATGCGGATGCGGATGCGGATGCGGATGCGGATGCGGATGCGGATGCGGATGCGGATGCGGATGCGGATGCGGATGCGGATGC